>DASSFG010000842.1:0-3912 GCA_035694685.1 Pirellulales bacterium | reverse complement strand
CGTGGCGAACGATTGCAGTTGCTCGACGACGGGCACGACGGTCTTCGCCGCACGCAAGGCCTGCGGTAACGAACTGCTCAGCGCTAATCCGGCGAACTGGCCGGCGTTCTCGTCGATGGTCACATCGAGCCACCGGCCGAGCCAACCGGCCAACGGCGGGCGGGCCTCGACACTGGCGGTATGCCAAATCTCCATCGAACGGAAGTGCGATCGGTCGGGCTCGGGGTAACCGACGCCCTGCACGATCGCCAGCCGGCCGTCGCGAAACAGCTCACCCATCGCCGCCATCCTTGGGTGGAGGCCGATCTGGTCTGAAAGTTTGATGACGTTGTTTTTGGCAATGCCCAGCGTCGGGCGGTTGCGGTAATAAAGGTCGTTTTCAAACGGAATCAGCGTATTCAGTCCGTCGTTGCCACCGGCCAGCTCGACGACCACCAACACGCGATCGCCTCCGTCGGCCGCCGCCGCTTCCGCCGTTTGCGCCAACAGCCGGGGCATTCCGCCCGCCAGCGAAACAAATGACAAACTACCGCTGGTTTGCAGGAATTGGCGGCGAGTAAGCATGATTGAGGTCTTTAGGTTTTAGGACTTAGGGATTAGCGATTAGACACCCGTAAGCGCCACGGGCGAGTCATCGACCTCATCTTTCATCTCATTTCATCCTTCATCTCTCCTCTCTCATCCTTCATCTCTCATCCTTCATCTCTCATCCTTCATCTCTCGACCTTTACCAACATTGATATTCAGGCAAGCTCAACATCAGCGCGAGTGCCTGTCGCGTTTTGGTGAAACGAAAATCCTCGTCGTTGCGAAAGGCGTCGGCGTTCGGGCCTTCGTCGGTGTTGGTTAGAAACTCAACGACCTGGTCGCGGATTGCGGCGGCCAGATCTCCTTGTAAGAGCACCTCGGCCAGACGGTCAATGACGTCGCGGGCATCATCCAGCTCCGGTGGCACGATTTGGTCGAGCGGCAGGTGCGGACCAAAGGCGTTCTCGCTGAACAGCCCGCCGATCGTTTCCGCAAAGGCCCGTCGAGCCGGCCAGGTGCTGGAATTGATCCAGGCACGTTCGCCCTCCCAGCCTTTGACGTTCGGCGGCGCAAGCAGCTCCTGCCCCATCGCCTGGATATGGTCGTTCAACTCTTGGGCCGGCAACCGCGCCCCCAGGCAGCGCACCGTACCGACGCCAAATTCCACCGGGCTGGCGATCCGCCGGCGATAACATTCGTCGGAATAAAAATAGGCCGAGAGAAACAACGATCGCAGGAACCACTTGATGTCGAGCTGCGTCTGGTCGAGCAACCGTCCCGCGGCGTCGACCGCCTCCTCGCTGGGCTGCGGACAGGCGAAGAACCGCAGCAGCTTGCCGGCAATAAACCGCGGCGTGGCCGGCTGCTGCATGAGAATGTCGATGACGTCGCCGCCGTCGAAGCGGCCGGATTTGCCCAAAAACTCTTTGCGGTCGAAATCGTGATCGTCGGCATGGAAGGCAAACTCCGCCCCTTCGCGATGCCAGCCGGTGAAGGCCCGCGCCGCCGCGCGCACGTCCTGCTCTTGGTAATGGCCAATGCCGCAGGTGAAAAGCTCCATCAGTTCTCTGGCAAAGTTTTCATTCGGATGCTCGCGCGTGCTCGATTCGCCGTCGAGCCAGACGAGCATCGCCGGATCGCGGGCCATGGCCAGCACCAGCTCGCGAAAACTGCCCCAGGCCAGCCCGCGCAAGGTGTCGATCTGCCGCAGCATCAAGGTGCCGCCTTCGACCTTGTGTACGCTGGTGGCAAAGTGACCGTGCCAAAAGAGCGTGAGTTTCTCGCGCAGTGGAGAGCGGGTGTGAACCATACGGTGAATCCACCAGGCCTGCACCTGCGACGGGTCGGCGACGTTGAGTAGGCTGCCGGCCGTTGCATCGAAGGTCTGCTGAAAGGCCGCTTCCTGTTCGGCATTGTCGGCCAAGAGCTGGTCGACCGTGGCTTCCAGTCCCTGCTCGACGGCAGCGTTGAGGTTGCCTTCGTGAGGGGCGAAGCTTGCCCGCCGCAATAAGTGGGCCGCCTTTCGCCGGTCGAAAGCGCCCTGGTCAACCGGCAACGGAGAGAAGAAATCGGCAGCCACAGCGGGCCTCGAGAAGCGATTCCAAGGGCGGCGGCTTTGTAAGGCCGCTCGGCGACAATATGCGCTCTCCGCGCGGCGATTGCAATGCTTGCAGCGAATTAACGTGCCGCGGTTGAAACACGGTTTATAATGGAAGGAATGACAGACAATTCTGATAATCGCGCCCCGCAGGTTCTGCCCGGCGATATCTGGTCGCTCTTGCTCGGCGGCGTTCACCGGCATGCTAAGGTCGTCAGCGCCGCACGAACGGCCGGCTGGTGGAACTGCATCGACGAGGAGACCGGGATCGCGTTTACCGCCAGCGCGCGCTGGTTTGTCGATCGCCTGCCCGACGATGGCGATACGAGGCCACCGGAAATACGTTAACCGACCGCGCGAAAGCGCAGGTCGGTTAACGTAATCACGGGCGGCACGTAGGCTCAACTGGCTAAATTAGCCAGTTGACGCGTCGTTTCTTTACCGAATTGTCAAAGAGCTCCACCCGCCCCGCCACCGACTCCGCGAGAAGTCAGGCTGCCCTCGCGCCGTTAAAGCAGTCCGCGGAGAATAATCTACCCGCACGAACTACGGATGCGATTACCCCTGTCAAAAAAAGAATTACCCTTGTCAAAAACAAAAATGCCGCCGTTGAATTTGCCGTTCTAAACCATTTCGCTCAAAGGGAGTGCGTCAATCACCCGCCGGCCTGGCAGATCTGCCCGCAACCATAAATCTGAGGGGGGGCCACGCCATTTTGGAATGTCATCGGCCGCATCTTTCATTCCTCATCTTTCATCCTCATCTTTCATTCCTCATCTTTCATTCCTCATCTTTCATCCCTCATCTTTCATCCCCTCATCCTAACCACGGACTGGCTTGGCGTGCGTTTGTTCTCACCAGCGCCGAAGCCGAAGTAAGCCGAACCGAGGCGCGCCACCTTCCGAGCCCAAAAAAGATGCACCAGAAAGCCACCATGCGTACATTATTGGCACGTATCGCAATACCCCCGCCCGGGAACTACGATCGATCAAAAAATGCCGGATTTGGGCGGTGTTTGCAAATTTGCGCACACCGTGCGACCGCGACGCCGGCTTTGCTGCCACTGCTCACCTTTTAAGCACGCTCGGCTCAAACGTCTTCCCGGTCTACCGTCTACCGTCTACCGTCTACCGTCTACCGTCTACCGTCTACTGTCTACCCTCTAACTGCCCTTGTTCTATCGCGCAACTGACTTGGGAGGCTCCGTGGTGAGAACGAGCATCATTCCTCGCGGCCCTCCTATCGTGGCCGACAAAGCAGAAAAGACGCACGAGCCTTCGTGAAGTTTCGCCAGTGCCTTGCGGAGCGAGACCATGGCCGCGCGATAGCCGACACCCCTCAACCTGCGTCAAGCGCCGCGGTGAGCGGAACAAATCCAGCTTCGCTATCGCAAAAAACCGCTGCGCACGAATTCCTGACAGGCGAGGTCGTCGTTCGATGCGTCGTCCAGCGCCAACAGCTCGCGCAAGTCGGGCGAAAGCGCGGCCTGTAGCTCGGCGTCGAGCAAGCGCTTCTGGTGTTGCTGTTGGGGCTTGTCGCGACGGCAATAAAAAGCGTGTACTGCGGTCCTGGGCCGGTCGGTACCATTGCCCAGCCCGCCGTGCCAGAGATGCGCGTTCATCACAATCACCGATCCCGCCGCGCCGGTGATCGTGGCTTGCTGCGGATGGTCGGCAGCAGGGTCTTCGAGCGCGTCTTGCGGCAGGCGTTGCCAGCGATGCGAGCCGGGTACGATCCGCAACGAGCCGTTCTGCTCGGTAAAATCGTCGAGCATCCAGACGGTATTG
>DASSFG010000841.1:0-6300 GCA_035694685.1 Pirellulales bacterium | reverse complement strand
GCTACTCGGCCAACTCGAGACGCACGCCGGGCGAGCCTGTAAGCTCTGCCACGACGTCGCGCAAGCTTTGAACCGTTGCCTCACGTGTGTGCTTGTCAAAGTACACGCGAATGAGCGTGACGCGTTCGGACCCGACGTGATCGATTTCCATAGGCCCCACCGTGGTTTCTAATTGGGCGATGTCTCCCAATCGCACGAGTTTATTCTGCCGCTCACCGCCGATGGGCAGGTTCAGCAGATCGACAACGCGGTCAAACGTCGCATTCATCTCCATCCGGACGCGCGGTCCGAAATCCGCTCCTGACCAAGAGCTGCCTTCTGCGCCCGTCGCCAACGCGAGTTGGGCCCTCACTTCTTCCGCGGTGATGCCTAAGTCAGCGGCTTTTCTCAGGTCGACCTTGACCTCATAAGCGGGCGCGTCGAGCCGCTCGACAATTTGAATCTGGAGCTCGCGAGCGATGCCGCGTAGCCTTTGCCGAACCCTTTCGGCGTGTTTTCGCCCTTCGTCCAACGAACCGGCAAAGATCCGTAGGTCGAGCGTTGAACTCGCCTCGGTCGTAACGACGATCTCAAGGTGCGAAAAACGCTCGTCCTTTTCGAGCATGCCTCGTAATGACGATGCGTAGCGGTCGTCGTCGCGCGCCGCGTCCTCGGTCAGCCGCACGTCGATGGTCGCATCGCATGAGGATGCGTTGTCGCTAAATGCCGCTGGCCAATCGTCGCCAACGCCTACACGGCTCAGCAAAAACTCGATGTCGTCCTGGGGGATTTGGCTGCGAACGGCATCTTCGATTTCCTCGATCATTGTTTCCGTCTTCTTCAGTGCGGCGCCCGATGCTAGGCGGAGCTGCAAATGGAGCAAGCCGTGGTCGGCAGTGGCCGCAAACGTGCATAGCCGCGCCTCGTCTCCTGTCTCCTTCCTGACGCTGGCCAGAACGCCTGTCCCGTCGGCGCCGGCCATCGCGTAAATGGGCATGATCACGCTCGCGTTGCCATCGACACGCACCACCGGGTCACCGCTGGCGACCGTTTCTTCCACTGTGGCGACGTCTCCGACATACATGCTGCGCGAGCCTGGCGGCGTATTTGGCAAGGGAATCGTCGCCAAATCCTTCCCACGCGTGCCAACAGAGCGGATGCCGTATTCGGCGCCACCCACGGTCGCCTGACTCGACAGACCAGGGCCAGCTTCCGCCTTCAAGGAGCGCGCCAGCTCCAGCAAGGAGACGTTGCGAGCTTGTAACCTGACACGATCGCAACGGACGAGCGTCACCCGCTCCAGTCGGCCTTCGACCGTCACGGGACCGATGCCGGGCAGCGAGCCGAATCGCGCACGAAGGCGTCCGGCAAAGTCAGCCAGTTCCCCCGGGTCGAGGTGCGCTCTCTCCCAGGCGACAAACCCCAGTGGCGAGTCCGCGTCGAAATCGACCGGCATGACCAGTGGCGAGGAATCGGCAGGAAGCTCGGGTGTGGCGTGGTGAACCAGGGCGTTGGTCGTGGCGACCGCCGACGCCTGGCTGACCTCGTCGCGAAATTGGATCTTGACGATGCTCAGGCCCTGGATCGAATGCGATTCGAGGTGCGAAATACCAGACGCGCGGCAGACCGCCCTCTCGATGGGATCCGTCGCCGCTTTTTCGACCACGCCGGCCGACGCGCCGGCAACGCGCGTCACGACCATGACTACGCGAGACGGTGGGACTGAGGCATCGGCCGCACGTTTCCAGGCGTAGGCCGCGGCGGCAAACAGCGAACCGAGCATCGCGCAACTGGAAAGGGCCAGGACAACTTTGGCGCGTCGTTGCGGTCGCCGTTCTACGGGCAAGGCCTCGACCGAAGCTCCGCTTGCCGTCCAAGGAGCGAGCGCCGCCACCACCTCGTCTGGAGTTTGGTACCTGTCCGCCGCGTCTTTGGCCATCATCTTTTCAATCGAGCGGCGCAACTCGGCGGGCACGTCAGGTCGGCGCTGCGCCAACGGCGCCGGCGTTTCATCTTGGTGGGAAAGCACTTTTTGCAGGGGTGTGCCCTCGGGGTACGGGGGCGACCCGGTCAGCAGAAAGTAGACGGTGCAGCCCAGGCTGTAGAGGTCGGCGCGAACGTCCGCTCGGCGGGGGTCGAGCGCCTGTTCGGGCGCGAGATAATCGGGCGTGCCCATCGTCAGGCCAGAGTGCGTGAGAGGTGAGGAGGCGACGTTCTCGCTGACGAACCGCGCCAGTCCAAAGTCGAGGATCTTCACCTGCCCGGCCGGGGTCCGCAACAGGTTCTGCGGCTTGATGTCGCGATGCACCATGCCGCGCTCGCAGGCATGGCTCAGTCCCAATGCTGCTTGCCGCGCGTACTCGCAAGCTTCGGTCACCGGCAGAGGCCCGTGGCGTTCGACGACGTGTTCGAGGGTCTCTCCTTCGACGTATTCCATCACCAGCAGTTGCGCGTCGCCGACTTGCTCGGCGTCGTAGGCGTGAACGATGTTGGGGTGATTCAGATGGGCCGCCGCGCGAATCTCGCGGCGAAAGCGCTCGATCCAATCCGGTTTGCCCAAGAGGCGGTTTTGAATCACCTTGAGGGCCACCACGCGTCCCATGAGCTTGTGCTCCGCGCGATAGACGGTGCCCATTCCGCCGGCGCCCAGCGGGGCCAGCAGGCGATAGCGCGGATGGTTTTCCAACTCAGGCGGCAGTTCGGCAAGCGGCTGCTCGTTTTCATCCGTGGCGTGTGCCTGCGCCGTGAGGTCGTGATGGCCCGCGTTGCTCGGCGGAGCGCCATCGGTCGAAGTTGGCGGATTTCGCAGCACGGCGACCATGTAATCTTCCGGCAAGTCGTCCAGCTTTTGGCAGCAGCTCTCGCAGGCGGCGATATGCCGGTCGATTTCGGGCCATTCCTCCGGCGCCAGCATGCCGCGATCGAAGGCCAGCAGCCGTTCCAGAGTTGGGTGAACGGACGCGTCGTTCATGACTCACGCTCCTGTGAAAAGCAATACCCACTATCAATAGAAGGCGCGTCGCGGGCGAAGTATGTCACGACGACCCGAATTTCTGTGTATTAGCCGTCAAATGCGCCATTCCGGAAGGCCCCGATTCAGCCGAGCAAGCCCTCAGCTTCACGCCGCAGGCGGCGGAGCACGCGCGACTTGGCGAGCCGCACGGCATTAACCGTAATGCCCAGTTGCGCGGCTACCTCCACGGTTGTTTTACCTTCGAGCACCAGCAGCCTGAACGCCCGCCACGTGGCCGGAGTGAATTCAGGCTCCAACAATCGCAAGAGCCGATGCACGACCTGCTGGTCGTGCTCCGCGTCCCAGAGCCGCGCCAGGTCGCTTGCCGGATCTTGCAGTTGGTCAAAGGCTTCTTCCAGCAGCTTGGGATCGACGGTGTTCCCCTGCTTGCGCCGGTCTCGCCATAAGACACGAAGGCGATTGACCAATACGCCGCGCAGCCAGGTGCGGAACGCGCCGCGCCGCCCTTCGTGGTGGAAGTTCGGCAACTCGCGCACGAGCACGCCGAAAACCTCTTGCACCAGGTCGTCGCAATCGGCGGCCTGGAAGGAATATCGTCGCAGCCAGCTTCGCACGAGCGGGTCATAGATGGCCAACAAGCGGTCCCATGAGGCCGCATCGGGCTGCTTGCGCAAGCGTTCCAGCAGGCTGGCAGGCGTGTCGGGCATGGGTGCAAAATCGGCCGTGCAGTGTTACCGGCAAATTTCGACAGCCACTTCGGACGGACAGTGCCTGCCGGTCGTGGCCGGTCGATGCTACAATCAATGCTGCTCTATTGCAGTCGAACGTCATGTTACTTCGCCGTCTTCAAAATGCCAGTGAGCTGCGGGAACGCCGCCATCAAACGCTCTTTACCGATCAGATGGCGGTGCATATCCTTGAATTGACGAAGTTCCACAAGGCGGCGGACGAATTAGCGAGCTCTCTGGACTGTTGGCTGTATTTTCTCCGGCACGCCACGACCCTCGACATGGATTCACTGCCGGAGTCCCTGGACAAGCCGGAGATCCGTTGGGCATTTGGAGACCTGATGATGATGTCGCAAAGTGAACTCGAACGCGAACGGTACGAATCTTACTTGAAGAAGCAACGCGACGTTTATACGGCGATGGCCGAAAAATTTGATGAGGGTCTTGAGCGAGGACGCGAGCAAGGTCTTGAGCAAGGCCGCGAGGAGGCGCGAGCGGAGGAACGGCGGGCCCTGCTTCAATACCTGCAAAAGCGGCTGGGGCACGACGTTCTGTCGTCGGAACAGTTGCAGGCGCTCTCCGCGGCGGAGTTGGCGAGCCTCGTAACCCGGCTGCAAGCAGAGCTCGACGCGAAACTGGGCGTGAACTCCTAAATCCATGGCAGCTTTTGGCATTCCATGAACAATAACCCAGAGGCCAGGCTGGACAATGGTTCGTGATTGCTGCCCGGCATGAGCACATCGACCACCACCATACCCCGCTCCGATCCCTTACCCCCAACGCCCGTCGGCCGCGTCGGCTCGATCGATGCGTATCGCGGGTTCGTGATGTTTTTGATGACGGCCGAGGTGCTGGCGCTGGCGCACGTGGCAAGGGCGCTGCCCGAGAGCGCAGCCTGGCAGTGGCTGGGCTATCACCAAACGCACGTCGCCTGGCGCGGCTGCTCGCTGCACGATCTGATTCAGCCGTCGTTTTCATTTTTGGTGGGAGTGGCCTTGCCGTTCTCTTTGGCCAGCCGGCAAAAGCGCGGCGAGCCGCTTTGGTTTTCCACGGCGCATGCGGCCTGGCGAGCGGTGATTCTCGTGCTGCTGGGCATCTTTCTGCGTTCGGTCGGCCGGCCGGCTACGAACTTCACCTTCGAAGACACGCTCACACAAATTGGCCTGGGCTACCTACCTTTGTTCCTGATTGGTTTCGGGCCGCCGAAGCTGCGTTGGGCCGCGTTGGTGCTGATTCTCGTCGGCTATTGGGCCGCCTTCGCCCTCTATCCGCTGCCGGGCGACGACTTTAATTATGCCGAAGCGGGAGTGGCCCAAGATTGGGAGCATAACGCTGCGGGCTTCGCGGCCCACTGGAACGAGAACACCAACGCGGCCTGGGCGTTCGATCGTTGGTTTCTGAACCTGTTTCCGCGCCAACAGCCGTTCTTGAACAACGGCGGCGGCTATGCCACGCTCAGTTTTATTCCTACGCTGGCCACGATGGTGCTGGGGCTGATCGCCGGCGACTGGCTGCGCGCTGTGGCGCCCGCATCGCGGAAGCTGGTGTGGATGACCGTTGCGGGCATCGCTGGGCTGGCGCTCGGCTATGCGGCCGATCGCTTCGGCTTGTGCCCGAACGTGAAGCGCATTTGGACTCCGTCGTGGGTGCTGTTCAGCGGCGGCTGGTGCTTTTTGTTGTTGGCGGCGTTTTATCTGGTGATTGACGTAGCGGGCTTTTCGAGCTGGTCGTATCCGTTGCGTGTCGTGGGCGCCAATTCGATTGCGGCTTATCTGATTGCGCACCTGTTTGGCGACTTTATCCGCAGTTCGTTTGGCACTCACCTGGGGCCAGAAGTGTTTCACACCTGGGGCAAGGCCTACGAGCCGTTCCTGGCGGGCGTGGCGGTGTTGACCATTTATTGGCTGATCTTGTGGTGGATGTATCGCCGCAAGATCTTTTTGCGAGTCTAAAGAGCCTGCGCGTCTCTGCGGGGCACACTTTGTTGGCTTGCGCTCCGCGTAAGAGTTTAGTTCCCTGACCGCGGATCCGGCGGCGGCGGCCGGCCCACGGCCGCCGGAATGGGCGGGCCGCCGTCGGAAAACTGGTCTTGGGAAAGATCGAACTGCTAGGCTACGTTAGCGGCGTCCAAGGAATGGATGGCCGATGAAGTTCTGCTTCTATCCGAATCACGAGTATGCCTGCCCGCACATAAGCCGTTGTCCGCATCTGGGCGGCGCTTCGCTGGGGACGCTGGTGTTGGCCGCCAGCGACCACGATGATCATTTCCGAATGGTCTATGGTCAGTTGGACTTTGAGCGTGAGTCGAATCGCAAACTGCTGGCGGAGAACGAACGGCTGCGAAGCGAGTTGGCGCAGGCCCGCCTGGAACTGAAGTTGGAGCGGCAACGCAAATTCGCCTGCGGACGTGACGGCAAACACGAGACCTCAGACAGCCCGCCGCCGAACGGCGATAAGGACAAGGCATCGCGCAAGCGCGGCGCTCCGGTCGGGCACCCGGGTTGGTTCCGCCCCACGCCGACCGAATACGATCACCTGATTCTCGTCGCCGCCCCCGTCAAATGTCCGCATTGCGAGGGCGAAGTGCGGAGCTTCCCGAATCACGCTCCGCATGACCAC
>DASSFG010000840.1:0-2643 GCA_035694685.1 Pirellulales bacterium | reverse complement strand
GTTGACTGGGCGGCGGCACATGAATCCCCAGGTCAATAACGCCTGGCAAATCATTCACGGCATGCTGGCCTATGGATATGCATTGGAGCTCGAGGTCAACGGCAAGCTGACGCCTGGCATCGAGTGGTTGTTCGACGGCGGCGAGATGCGCGGCTGGCAGCTCGTGCCGGGTGACAAGGGTTTGAAAGACGTCGAAGAGCCGGGCAGCAAGAGCGGCGAAGGGCACGACGACCAATGGCTGGGTTATTTCGCACAATCTGGCGTGAAGCCCGACGCCAAGATCAAGGTACACGGACAAGAATTCACCATCCGCGACATGGTGACGCAGGCCAAATGGGACGTGCGCGAAGGGATGGAGGCGACTTGGACGCTGATGGCTTTCAGCCGCTATTTGCCCCTCGATACGAAGTGGCAGGCCCGCGACGGCAGCGAGTGGTCGATCGAACGTTTACTCGAAATGGAGTGCTCTCAGGATCTGGCCAGCAGCACGTGCGGAGGCACGCACCGCATGTACGGCATCGCGTCGACCTTGAACCGGCACCTTGCTGAAGGCGGCCGAATCGAAGGCATCTGGCTGCTGGCGGATGAGAAGGTCAAGCAAGCCCTTGACGACGCGCGCGTCAACCAGCAGCCCGACGGCGGTTTTTCGATGAACTACTTCAACCGTTCGAGCAATTCGCCCGACATCGGCCTGCGCATCAACACGACGGGCCACGTGCTGGAGTTCGTCTGCCTGGCGGCGAGCGACGCCCAGTTGCAGCAGCCCTGGGTCACCAAGGCGGTCGTGTTCTTAGCCGACCTGCTGGAGCAAACGGCCGACGTACCGGTCGAATGCGGCGGCCTCTATCACGCCGTTCACGGCCTGATGCTCTATCGCGACCGCCGCTTTCGCTAATGAAAGAGGCAAGTTCGTAGCCGATTAGCATGGATCAGCGTTAATTAGCGTTCCCGTCTTTTTGTCGTGCCCCTAGCGACGCGAACGACGCTTCGTCGTTTTCGATGCCGATGTGCGTCACCCGCCGCCGCATGTCGCGCGGCAGGGCGTCGTTGATGGCGCTAGAGCAGGTTGCCGCGGTCATGAAGGTGATCGTCCGCAGATTATGGCGGAGCGGAGAGTGTCGGGGCGCGCAAGATCGTGGCCAGCGAAACGAGCTGTTGCGCGCGTCGCTTTCGCTCGTTTTTTGGCAGATCGCAGTAAACGTTCGCATGTGCGGAGTTCTCGGGGAACCGTGCGTCAAGCTCTTGCCTGGCGTCAAAACCGAGTTGGCGCGCGGCTCCGGAGTTGAATTGCACCAGGCCGCATCCGGCCTTGAATCGGCCAAGTGTTTGCTCGGGAGTCGCAAGCGACGCGACGTCGACTGAGAACACGGGGAAGGCGAATGCCGCCGAAGAGACACGGTCTTCGGCCGCCACCCACCAGTCGAGCGAAGTGATGGCGCGGCGCAATGCTTCGCTCGCCGGCACCTGCGGGCCTCGCGCAGGCTCAGACATTCGCGGCGACTCCCGTGAACCAGTCGATGAGACTAGCGGCTTTCGCGGTGTCGCCGATTGGAAAAACGTCTTCCTCTTCAGTCCCAGTGGCGGGATCCCACTTCAGATAGTGGATCGTCATCGGGTCTTCAAACTCCAGTTGCAAGATCTTCTGCCCCTGATGCCATTCCAGTTGCAACGCACCGCTGGACATGGGCACGGCCAGCGGCTGGGCGGTGGTGTAGGTGGCCAGCCAGCCGATGAATTGTTTCGCGGCAAAGAGGATGTGGCGGTCGAGCGCCGGAGCGCCGTAACCGTCCCAGTTCGGCTCAAGGGCCGCCAGGCGATCGATCCTGGCGCTGAGGGCGCGCTCGACTTCCGCGTCCGCTGCGCGATCGGCCGGGGCGCTGATCGTCAGGCGCACTTCGGTTCCCTCGGCAAGCTCCAGCGGCTGCCGCGGGCGTAGAACACCGTTTTCGTAGATCGCTGCCACGCTGATGGTCATACGCTCTTATTTTACACGATCTTGGTCGGTAATGTCGATTACGCCGCCGTGCTGCCGGGCCACGGATCAAACACGGATGAAACACCGATCCGTGTCGCATCCGTGTTTCATCGGTGGCCAAGCCTCTCTGTCTGTGCCCTGTTCCCTGTAACCTGTCCCCTACGCATTGCCATCGCCGCTGGCCGGCTCGAGCACGCAGCAGCGGCCCCTTAAGGCCGCTGACGCGCGCCGCTACGCCCTCGCAGCCTGTTGAAAAACGGGGACTGGGTCCGAGCTGTTCGACGCAATGCCGCCAATAAAGCAAGTTGCGAGGTGCCTGTCCCCCTTTTTCAACAGGCTGCTCGGCGACCAGCCTCGCCAGATCGGGCGGGGTGAAATGCGCTTCCGTCGCTTTTCGCTTTATCACCGGCATCGAAAGCGGCGCTCCTCATGAAGGTGTTCGTCCGCACATTATCGCCGATCAGCACGCAATTCCAAGGGGCGAAATTAAACCTGCGCTTGCACGCGCCCCACTTATTGGAGCGCCAGCGCCTCCTTCAGGCAAGCATCGACTTTTTGCATCAGGCCCACTGAAAGCTTGCCAATCACGCTATCGGCCTGGTCGGCAAACACCGTTGACAGGAATAGCGCGCTTACCATGGAGTCCTGGCCGAGCCCGCTCGCTTGCC
>DASSFG010000839.1:0-9069 GCA_035694685.1 Pirellulales bacterium | reverse complement strand
CGTGGTCACCGGCTCCGCGGCTGAAGCGGATCTGGCGCAGGACGTCGTGAGTGCGATGCGAACGCCGGCCGTCAATTTAGCCGGGCGGACGACGTTGGGAGCTTTGGCCGCCTTGCTGGCCGATTGCCGGTTGTTGATTTCAAACGATACGGGCGTCTCGCACGTGGCAGCCAGCCTGAACGTGCCGAGCGTGGTCGTGGTGACTGGCTCCGACCCGCATCGCTGGGCGCCTCTCGATCGTAGCCTGCACCCGATCGTTTCGCACCGCGTCGATTGTCAGCCTTGCGAGCACGTCGTCTGCCCGATCGGCCATCCCTGTGCAACGCAGTTAGGTGCCGAGCGGGTGCTCGCCGTCGCCGAGGCGTTGTTAAGCGGCGTCGAACATACTTCCTCGACTCACCGGGTGGGCGGGCCGTCGGCCACGCGCGGCGTGGCCGCGGTCTGTCCTACAAGCCACTAGGAGCCCTTCATGCGAAGACTGCGGGTACTCACCTGGCACGTTCACGGCAATTACCTCTGGTACCTGTCGCAGGCCCGGCACGATTTCTATCTGCCCGTTAAAAACGGCGGCCGGCCGGGTTATGGCGGTCGCGGACGCACCTTTCCTTTCGGCGGCAACGTGTACGACGTGCCTGCCGAGGAGGTCCGCCGGCAGGAATTCGACTGCATTCTGTTTCAACACAAAAGCAACTGGGTGGCCGACCAGTACGAAATTCTTTCAGACGAGCAGCGGCGTCTGCCGCGTATTTACTTAGAACACGATCCGCCCTTGGAAAACCCGACGGACCAGCGTCATTGGGTCGATGATCCGAACGTGCTTATGGTTCACGTCACGCCCTTTAATCGCCTGATGTGGGACTGTGGCCGCGTGCCGACACGCGTCATCGAGCACGGCGTGCTCGTGCCGGAAGGCGTTCGCTATACGGGCGAAATCGAACGAGGCATCGTAGTGATCAACCACCTGGGCAGCCGCGGCCGTCGTTTGGGGCCCGACGTCTTTCTGGCCGCTCGCGAACGTATGCCGCTCGACCTCGTCGGCATGGCAGCGGAGGAGCTGGGCGGCATCGGCGAAGTTCAGCCGACGGAGTTGGCGGCGTTCGAATGCCGTTATCGCTTTTTCTTCAACCCCATCCGCTACACCAGTTTGGGGTTGGCGGTTTGCGAAGCGATGTCGCTGGGCATGCCCATCATCGGACTGGCCACGACGGAAATGGCCACGGCGATCGAGAACGGCGTCGCGGGCTACGTCGATACAAGCCTCGACAAGCTCGTCGAAAAAATGAACGAACTGCTGCGCGACCACGACCAAGCGCGGCGGCTGGGCGAAGGCGCGCGCCGCTATGCACTCGAACGTTTTAACGTTCACCGCTTTGCCCGTGACTGGGAACAGACGCTCGAAGAAGTAGCAGGAGGACAAAGGGTTCGGGGTTCAGGGTTCAGGGTTCAGAGACGCGCAAGCGAAAGCCTCGTTTAACAGGCGGTTACCCACTCTGTATGGCCGCCATCGAGCTCAGCTCGCGATAGTAAGCACTAAGCCAAAAGCACGAAGCCAATCACGGAGAACTGGATATGCCGCGTCGAATTGCCATGATCAGCGAACACGCGTCGCCGCTTGAGTGTTTGGGCGGCGTCGATAGCGGGGGGCAAAATGTTTACGTGGCCCAAGTGGCTAAACACCTGGCGGCGCTGGGCTACGAGGTCGATGTCTTTACGCGCCGCGACGACGCGGGACTTCCCGAGGTCGTCGAATGCCGTGCGGGCATGCGACTGATTCACGTCGAGGCCGGCCCGCCGTCGTTCGTCCAGAAGGAAGAACTGCTGCCTTACATGGACGAATTCCGCCGGCAAATGCTACGTTTCGCCGATCGTCACGAGTTGGACTACGATCTGATCCATGCCCATTTCTTCATGTCGGGCCTGGTGGCCGCCGAGATCAAGCGTCGCCGCGAGACACCGTTCGTGATGACCTTTCACGCGTTGGGGCGCGTGCGTCGCTTGCACCAGCGCGGGGCCGATCACTTTCCCGCGGAACGCATCGATATCGAGCAGCGGCTAATGGCCGAGGCCGATCTCATCATCGCCGAATGTCCGCAGGATGAAAACGATCAGATCACGCTTTACGGCGCCCGGCCTGAAAAGATTCGGCTCGTGCCTTGTGGATTCGATAAAGGCGAGTTGTGGCCGGTTGCCAAGCGGCAGGCGCGACGGAGGCTGGGGCTGGAGGTTGCAGAGCCGATCGTCTTGCACGTCGGACGAATGGTGCCGCGCAAGGGCGTCGATAATGCGGTGCGTGGCTTCGCACGGCTCGTCCACGAGCACGGCGTACAGGCCAAGCTCGTTATCGCCGGCGGCGAGTCAGACGAGCCCGATCCGGTACGCACGCCCGAGATCGGCCGGTTGCGGCGCATCGCCCTGGAAGAAAATGTTGCCGACCGCGTCCTCTTCGTGGGACGCAAAGGGCGCGACGAACTGAAGTATTATTACAGCGCCGCCGACGTGTTTGTCACCACTCCCTGGTACGAGCCGTTCGGCATTACGCCACTCGAAGCCATGGCCTGCGGCACGCCCGTCATCGGCGCCAACGTGGGCGGCATCAAGTTTAGCGTGCGCGACGGCCAGACCGGTTATCTGGTGCCGCCGAACAACCCCGAGGCGCTGGCTGAACGGCTGGCCCATTTGCTCAAGCAGCCGCAATTGTTGCGGCGGTTTTCGCAGCAAGCCATCGAGCGCGTAAATCGGTTGTTTACCTGGAAACGAGTCAGCGCGCAGATCGCCGACGTGTATGAAGAACTGCTCGGGCGCGAAGTGCGGTCTGTTGCCGCGGCGGCGATTGACGAGCCGATTGCCTATCGTGCCACAGCGACGGGAGGATGACATGATGGACCGGGCCATTTTTCTGGACAAAGACGGCACCTTGCTCGAAAACGTGCCCTACAACGTCGAACCGAGGCTGATGCGGCTGGCGGACCGGGCCGGCGAAGCCTTACGGCTGCTGGCGCCGTATTTCCGGCTGGTCGTCATCTCCAACCAGGCAGGCGTCGCGCATGGCTACTTCCCCGAGTCGGCGTTAGCGGGCGTCGAGCGCCGCTTGAAACAACTGCTGGCCTCTCACGGTGTCGAGCTCAATGGCTTTTACTACTGTCCCCATCATCCGCAGGGCCAGGTTGCGACGTACCGTCTGGCGTGCGACTGCCGTAAGCCCCAACCGGGCATGCTCGCCAAAGCGGCCGCCGACTTGCACGTCGATTTAACTCGCTCTTGGATGGTCGGCGACATTCTCGACGACGTCGAAGCCGGACGCCGCGCCGGTTGCCGCGCCGTGCTCATCGACAATGGCGGCGAGACCGAATGGCAATTATCTGCAGAGCGGCAACCACACTTTACGGCGAGCGATCTTTACACCGCGGCCGAATGGATACTCGAGCATTCGCTGGACATCGAATCGAAACGTAGAGTAGGACAAGCTCGCCTTAGCGAGCGCCGGCCCACCAGTGAACCGTGTGAAAGAACGCGCGATGGTGGGCCGACGCTCGCAAGCTCGCTTGTCCCACCCTACGTATGCTCGTCGAGCTTGGGAGCAGACGATGAATAGAGAGCGTTGGGCCGAGGCCAGGAACGTGCTTTGCGTGCGGCTCGACAGCCTGGGCGACGTCCTGCTCACTACTCCGGCCATGGCTGCCTTGAAACACGCGCGGGCCGACCGCCGCATTACCCTGCTCACCTCGGCCTCGGGCGCCGAAGCTGCGCGGCTGGTGCCGGAAATCGATGAAGTGATCGTCTACGAGGCGCCGTGGATGAAGGCCACGTCGAACCGAGACGCCAGCGCCGCTGACCATCAAATGATTCGCCGGCTGGCCTGCCGGCAATTCGATGCGGCGGCGATCTTCACGGTCTATAGCCAGAATCCTTTGCCGGCGGCGCTGTTCTGTTATCTGGCTGACATCCCTCTGCGATTGGCCCATTGCCGCGAAAACCCTTATCAGCTTCTGACGGATTGGGTGCGTGAGCCGGAGCCGCAGGACCTTGTCCGGCACGAGGTGCAACGGCACCTCGATCTGGTCGCTTCGGTCGGCGTCGAACCAGCCGACGATCGGTTGCGGCTGCGGGTGCCGCCCATGGCCCAGCGGCGCGTGCGCCGCTTGCTGCGCACGATCGGCCTCGCTCCAAGCGATTGCTGGTTGGTGATCCATCCAGGATCGACGGCCGCCTCGCGCCGCTACCCGCCCGAGCAATTTGCCAAGGTGGCGGAGAAGCTGGCAAAACGCGGTTGGGAAGTGATCTTTACGGGCTCCGAGGCGGAAAGCAAATTGATCGCCGCCATCCAGGCACAAATGTTTATGCCCAGCCGCTCGCTTGCCGGCCGGCTGACTTTGGGCGAATTGGCGGCACTCGTCGAAGCGTCGCCCGTACTCATCTCGAACAACACCGGGCCGGTTCACGTGGCGGCGGCAGTCGGGACACCGGTCGTCGATCTCTATGCTCTCACGAATCCGCAGCACACTCCTTGGCGCGTGCCGCATCGCCTGCTGTTTCACGACGTGCCGTGCAAGTACTGCTACAAGAGCGTTTGCCCTGAAGGACACCATCATTGCCTGCGCCGCGTCGAACCCCAAGCCGTCGTGCAAGCCACGCTGGAGTTATTGCAAGAGACCGGCCGGCACGAGCGGCGAGACATTACAGGCCCGGAGAACCAATGCATCAGCCCACGCGTACCCTTCGCCTGTGGCCTAAGAGGCCAGTGAAAAGTGAAGAGTGAAAAGTGACGAATGGAATCATCGTACCTTTCGACTTTCCACTTTTCACTTTCCACTTTCCACTCTTCACTTCGTTCCCTGAACCCAAACCCTGAACCCTGACCCCCATGTACACCCTCGGCATTAACGCGGCATTCCACGATCCGGCGGCGTGCCTGGTCAAAGATGGCCAGGTGCTCTCGGCGGCTGAAGAAGAACGCTTTACGCACGTCAAACATGGCAAACGACCGGTGCCGTTCTCGACCTGGGAGCTGCCGTTCCACGCTATCGAATTCTGTCTTCGCGATGCCGGCATCCGGCTGGCCGACGTCGATCACGTCGCCTACTCGTTCGATCCTTTTCTACTCCTCGGCCGCGATGGTGCCGCAGGCGCGATTAGCCTGCCGTTGCGGCCGGCGGAGACAGCGGCTGACGAAGCCTGGCAATCGCCCTGGGATCCGCTCTTTCTCTGCTCCATCGTCAACGCGCCGGGCCAACTGGCCGACGGCGCTCCGCATCACTTGCGCGAGCGGTTCCGCGACGTGCGGCACGATGGCCCTTATCGCTGGCACTACGTGCGCCATCACCTGGCGCACGCGGTCAGCGCCTTTCACGCCTCGCCCTACCAGCGGGCCGCCGTGATGACGCTCGACGGCCGCGGCGAAAAAGCGACCACCTCCTACGGCATCGGCCAGGGCAACGAGTTGGAGATCATCGGACAGGTCAACATGCCGCATTCGCTGGGCTTGCTCTACGAAGAGGTGACCGATTACCTCGGCTTTTTACGCTCGTCGGACGAATACAAGGTGATGGCGCTAGCGTCGTTCGGCAAGCCGCGCTACCGCCAAGAATTTGAAGACATGGTACGGCTGGGCGAGGACGGGCAGTACACGATTGACGCCACACGGCTGGAAGAGCGGTTTGGCCCGCGGCGCGAGCGGGGAGGGCCGGTCGAGCAACGTCACTACGATCTTGCCCATTCGCTACAGGTCGTGCTTGAAGACACCGTGGTGGAAATAGCTCGCTGGCTGCACACAGCGAGCAAATGCGAGCATCTCTGCCTGGCCGGCGGCGTGGCCTTGAACTGCGTCATGAACGCGCGCGTGCGCGATCGCGGGCCGTTCAAAGGAGTCTGGGTGCAACCGGCGGCCGGCGACGCCGGCACCGCGCTCGGCGCCGCTCTCTGGGTCGATAGCCGCGAACGCGGCGGCGCCCGCACCTATGAGATGACGCATGCCTTTCTCGGGCCGAGCTACGGCGAGCAAGAGATAGAAGAGTTCTTGCGTTGGTCGAAGCTTCGCTATCGCCGGCTAGCGAATGTAGCGGAAGAGACGGCCGAGATTCTGGCGCAAGACAAAGTGATCGGCTGGTTCCAGGGACGAATGGAGTTCGGCCCGCGGGCCTTGGGCGGGCGCTCAATTCTGGCGTCTCCGCGCAGCCCGTCGATGCAGGCGAGGCTGAACGAGATCAAAGACCGCGAAGACTTTCGTCCGGTGGCGCCCGTCGTGCTGGAAGAAGAAGCGGCCAACTGGTTCGAGCGGTCGTACATGGCGCCGTTCATGCTGTTCGTGTTCGACGTGCGGCCCAAAAAAGCCGACTTGATTCCCGCGGTTAGGCACGTCGACGGCACGGCCCGCGTGCAAACGATCAACCGCAATCAGAACCCGGCGTATTATGACTTAATCCACGCCTTCTTTCGCCGCACCGGCGTACCCGTGCTCGTCAATACCTCCTTCAACACACGTGGCGAGCCGATCGTCTGCTCTCCGCGTGACGCGGTCGAGTCGTTCTGGACCTCGCCCCTCGACGCCTTAGTGATCGGACCATTTTTGCTGGAGAAGTGACTTCGTCATTCGGATTTCGTCATTCTTTCGTCATTCGTCATTCGGCATTCGTCATTAACCTCATGGTTTCCGTCGTCATCCCCACTTACCACCGACACGATCTGCTCAAGCGTTGTCTGACCGCGCTCGATCGGCAAGATGCCGACCCGACGACTTACGAAGTGCTCGTCTGCGACGACGCCGCCGCCGAGGCCACGCGACGCTTCGTATGCGAAATCGCAGCACAGTCGCGATGCACGGTCCGTTACTTGCCTGTGACCGCCAATCACGGTCCGGCGGCTGCCCGGAACGTCGGTTGGCGTGCCGCTGTTGGCGACGTCATCGCCTTTACGGATGACGATTGCATTCCGCAGGCTGGCTGGTTGACGGGCGGGCTGGACGCGCTTGCTTCAGGGGCAGACGCAGCCTGGGGGCGGCTCGAAATGCCATTGCGGCCGCATCCCACGGATTACGAGCGCGACGCCGCGGGCTTGGCAAACGCCCAGTTCGTCACAGCCAATTGTTTTTGCCGCCGTTCGGCCCTGGAAACCGTAGGGGGCTTCGACGAGCGATTCACCTCCGCCTGGCGAGAAGACAGCGATCTTTATTTTTCCTTGTTGGAGCACGGTTTTTGCGTTCAGCCTGCCCCGCTGGCCGTGGTGGTACACCCGGTGCGTCCCGCGGGATGGGGCGTCAGCCTGCGGCAACAACGCAAGTCGGTGTTCAACGCACTGCTTTACAAAAAACATCCACGGCTTTATCGGCAACTCATCCCGGCGATGCCGCGCGATTATTATGCCAGTGCGGGCAGCCTGGCGGTGGCGATTGGGGCGGGAATTTTGGGTCATAAAATATGGTGTGCGATTGCAGCCGGCTGCTGGTTCTCGCTGACGGCTCAGTTTTGCCTGCGCCGCCTGCGCGGCACGTCGCGAGCGCCCGCACATGTGGCGGAAATGGTCGTTACCTCGGCCGTCATTCCGCCGCTTTCGCTGTTTTGGCATTTATGCGGGGCCTGGAGGTATCGGACTTTGTTCGTATGAAGCACGGAAGGCAAAGAGGCAGACATGGCGGATGATCTACAGACCGCCGGCGGAGCCGGGGTGAGCACGCTCTATCCTTTGACGGTGCTGGCAACCGCGCTGGCCGACGGCGACAAGAAGCGTCGCCAGCCGTTGCCGCGCTACGTGCAGCTCGAGCCGGTCGGGCAGTGCAACCTGCGCTGCCAGATGTGCCCGATTCCGTTCCGCCAGGACGGCCCGCCGCACGGCCCGCCGGCCTTTATGAAGTTTGAGACGTTCACGAAGATCGTCGATGAGCTTCCGGAGCTGGAGCACCTGCACTTGCAAGGGCTCGGCGAGCCGATGATGCACCCCCGCTTCTTCGAAATGGCGATCTATGCGGCCGAGCGGGGCGTGCGCGTGACGACGAATACCAACCTGACGCTCCTGCTCAACCCGCGGCGGGCGGCGTTGGCGGTCGCCTGCGGACTCGATTGCATCCACATCTCGGTCGACGGCGCCACGGCCGAGACCTACGAGCGCATCCGCGTGCGGGCCAGGTTCGACCGCTTGCTGCGCAACTTTCAACTGCTCGACGACGCTCGGCGCAACGTCTCACATCCGCCGCAGTTGCGTTTGGTGTCGGTGGTGATGCGGCAAAACCTTGACGAGCTGGCCGAGCTGGTGCGGTTTGCGCATCGCTGGTCGATCGACGAAATGTTCGTGCAGCACCTCTGCCACGATTTTGGTGAATCGACGCTGCCGGCCGCCTATCAACCGATGCGTCGCTTTGTCGACTCGCAAACGCTGTTGGGCGAATCGCCTGCGCGGATCGAACGCGCCTTTGCGGCGGCCCGACGCGTAGCCGACGAGCTCGGCGTGGATTTACGGCTGCCCAGCGTTCAACCACACCTGCACTTGCCCGGCACGCCGGGGCCCGAGCGCTGCGATTGGCCGTACCGCGGCGCCTACATCAGTTACCAGGGCTTCTCGATGCCTTGCTGCATGATTTCCACGCCCGACCGTATGAATTTCGGCGACGTCACGCAGCAAGATCTGGCCGCCGTCTGGCACAGCCCCGCCTACGAATCGTTCCGGCGTCAGCTCGCCTCGGACACTCCGCCCGAAATCTGCCGTTCCTGCGCCATTTACTCGGGGACGTTCTAGGCGGGCCTCCTCGCTATGAGCGTCTGCTGGCTTCGCCGAAGCGCCCGCGTTAAGATTGATAGCACGATCATCGCTGCCAGTGCAATCATGGCCCTCAATTTCGAGGGCTTAGCCTCACTCTTCCGCCGCGCCGATAGCAACCAGCCCCGCTTGGATCGACTGATAACCATGCTCCGTGTAGTCCTGCTCGTCGTGGTTGCCGTGGCTTTCGCTTTCGCCGCGAGCCTGACTTATTCCGCCGAAATCGCGCTCGACCACGATAACGTGGTGATTGCCGCAGATACGACTGTTTCGTCAGGCAGCTACCAGGTGGCCGATCGCGATGACAACGGCGTGCTCCGCGTACAC
>DASSFG010000838.1:0-25390 GCA_035694685.1 Pirellulales bacterium | reverse complement strand
GATCAAGAACGAGAACCTGGAGGCAGCCACTGGACAACAAAAGACCTGGTTGGAGTCAACCGGCGAGAAGTTTTCGGCGGGCAGCATCAGCCGGGGTTTTAAGAAGTTCATCGGCCGAGGTCCCAACGAACTGCTGGCCAGGCGCAAGTTCGAGGAAGGCGAATCGTATTTCGAGCAAAAAAACTACAAAGAAGCAGCCAAGTGCTTCTACGTCGCCTCCGATCGCTGGCCCGATTCGACGCTCGAAGAAGACGCGCTCTACATGTTGGCCGAAAGTTACTTCTTCGACGATCGTTACCCCAAGGCGAGCGACACCTATGCCGTACTGCTGAAGAAGTACGAAAACACTCGCTACCTTACCGACATCACGCCGCGGCAATTTGCCATCGCCCGTTATTGGGACCTCAAGGCGCGGATCGACTCGCACTGGTACCCGAACGTGAAAGATAAAACCCGGCCTTGGGTCGACGCCACCGGCAATGCCATCGCGGTTTACAGCAGCGTGCGCACGCACGATCCGACTGGTCCGCTGGCCGACGATGCCACCATGTCCATCGCCAACTCCTATTTCATACGCAACCATTTTGAAGACGCCGCGTTCCATTACGAGCTGGTGCGCAAAGACTTTCCCAACAGTGACTTTGTCTTGCAAGCTCACGTGCTCGGCATCCGCTCGAAGCTCCGCTCGTACTACGGACCGCAATATGAAATCAAACCACTGGAAGACGCCGACAAGTTGATCGACACTACGCTCACGCAATTTCCGGGTGAGGTGCTCGGCGACGAGCGCGACCGCTTGTTCGCCACCAAGCAGTTGATCCGGCAAGAGAAGGCGCAGCGCGAATTTCAATCGGGCGAGTACTACTACAAGATCAAATACTATCAGGCAGCCCGCTATTACTATCTCGAAACGATCCGCGAGTTTGCCGACACGCCTTTTGCCAAAATGGCTGAAGACCGCATCGAGGAAACCAAGAACTACCCACCCGTGCCTTATGACTATTTTGGCTGGTTGAAAAAGATTTTGCCCGAGAGCGACAAGAATCGGTAGGCGCCGTTATGAAAAACAAAAAGTCTTTCGATCGAATCACGTCTTCTTTGAGCTGGAATGACAAGGAGACAAGGAGACAAGGAGACAAGGGGAACTCCGAATTCTCCTTGTCTCCTCATCTCCTCCTCTCCTTGTCTCCATGTCTCCTTGTGTCCTTGCCACGCCGCTTGTCGGATGGCGCCATGGGCCGTTTACTCCTGACGCTCGTGCTGGCACTCCTCGGCGCACCAGGCTGCGCGAACTACCGGATCGGTTCGCGCAGCATTTACGCGCCCGACATTCAAACGGTCTACGTGCCGATGATCCAATCGAATAGTTATCGCCGCGAGCTGGGGCAATGGCTGACGGAGGCCATCGTCAAGCGCATCGAGGAAGTCACGCCCTACAAAGTGGTCAGCTCGCCCGACGCCGACAGCATTTTACGGGTGCGGGTTCTGACCGACTCGAAACAAACCTTGATGGAAAGTTTTACGGACGAGCCGCGCGAGCAACAGTTCAACATGCAAATTGCCGCCGACTGGATGAACCGCAACGGCCAGCAGATCGGTCAGCCGGTGAATGTGCCGCTGCCACCTTCCCTCAATCCGATTGACCAATCGAGCAATCTCTTTCCCGAGCTGGGGCAGTCGGTCGTCAGCGCCGAGGAAAATGAAATCCGGCGACTGGCCCAGCAAGTGGTTTCGATGATGGAAGCACCGTGGTAAGACGATCTCACTCATGCCTTGTCGTGGCGGTTGCGATAAAGGGAGGGATCGACTGCGGCGGCCATACGCTCGGTGTCGGCTTCAACTTGCAGGAAGTCTCGCATGCGCTCTGCGTGCCGGCGTGGTTCGGGCAAAAGCTCATTGTAACTGATGCGCAGCAGCTCGATGTTGGCTTGCCGTGCCAGCCAGGCGTGCAGGTTCTCGAGGTGCAGCCGGAAGGCGCCAACGATCTCATCGCGCGGAGCTGCCGGCCGGCCCAGGCGCTGGAGCATTTTCTCCTGTGAGGCCAGCATCTCGTCGAAATCTCGCTCGATAAAGATAATCCGGTAGCGCTCGCTCGCCGGCAGATGGTAGAGGAGTTGCGAGACCATTTTGAATGCCTTGCCGCGAGTGCCTGGCAGCCACGAGGTGTCGCGCTGGATCCTCTTCACGGCCTCGAACTCGTAATAACCCTTCGGGTTGTCGACGTCGGCGCCGCGGGCATGATCGGTGACGACCGGAATGCCTCCGCGGTCGAGCATTTGCATCAAAAGCGACGTGCCCGAACGAGGCAGGCCGGAGACAATGATGATTTCTGCACTCATGGCTCAGATGTTGACGTTCAAGGTCCGTCGAAAAGCGAAGCCCGCGGCCATCGAAACCACGAGCCAGTAAACGACCCACGTATCGGCGCCGCTGGTCCACGACTCGCGGTGAGGATAATCGATCGCGATCGACCGAATGGGAGAGCCGCGGTCAAACGGCCTCTCCGCAGGATAGAGCAGTGCGTCACCGCAGCTCCATTCCGGACGCACGGAACTGACTCGCATGAGGCGGTCTCCGACGGCCAGCTCCTTATCGGCCGTCTGTTCTCCCGCGCGAAACACAAGGTGATGGCGCCCGGGCTCGCGCGCTTTGATCCGCCAGCAGACCCGCTGTTCGCTCGGCACGTGCAGAGGTCCGACGGAAATCGCAATCGCGTCCGACGGCTCGAGCCTCACCTCGGCTAGCGGCGTCTCGGCCGCCGCGTTCACGGTCACCACGGCCTCTTCTTCGACTTTCAAGGCCCGCGACTGATACCAGAGAGAGAGCTGGCCCAGCACCAGCAACACCGGAACGGTCATCACCAGCATCGGCACAATGGCCAAGAGGGCCAGCTTCAACGCTGCCAGCAGGATGCTGACCTGTGAGCGCAGCACGACCGACGTATTTTCCTGAAACAGTTTGAGTGCCAGCAGGTTCGCCTTGATCTGGTTTTTCACGCGCTTGATGGCTGCCTGGTTCGAAGTGTATTTGAAAACTGCCAAAAGCGCCACGCCGGTGACCACAGCCACCAGCGTCGCCGAAAGCCAACCCGGCAGCCGTTCGATGGGCGTTAGCACGACGCCGCCGACCGCATTCGCGCAAGCGTTCAGCCAGACCACGATTTGCGTGATAAATCCGGTCACTCGATGTATCCCAGCCCGCGGAGCTGATCGGCCACCTGGCTCTCTGCTTCGCTGGCGTTTTGCTTTTGCAACTCATTCTCGATCGCGTGCGCAATGAACTCCTCTACGCTGCTATAACCGGCGGTTTCGGCCGCGCGCTTGGCGCGGTCATAAAGGGCATCGTCAATTTTGATCTTTGGCATCGTGAGAACATCCTCTTTCGTCAGGTTTTGGTGGAGCTCAATTTAGGGCTGCGAAACTATGCCGGCAAGCTGACGATGGAAACAAGAGCAATGGCGCTCACACATTGTTCGTCAAAGACTATAATGTCACTATTCCGGCTGGTCGAGCGATCGCAGGGTGCGAGTCCAGCCGCACTGGGCCGAACTTTCCCAATGGCGCCGTTATGTCCGAAGTCGTGAAAACAGATCATCCACATGTTATGCACATCGCTGGAGTCTGTGGCGGGGAGCCAGTGATCGACGGATTGCGCGTGAGTGTCCGCCATGTCGTAACGCTGCACCAGCGCGGGGAAGCGATCGTCGACATAGCCGAGGCCCTCGGTATCACCGAGGCCCAGGTCTATCACGCCTTGAGTTATTTCTTCGATCATCGCGAAGAGATCATGGGGATGATTTCACGGGAAGAGAAGGCCAATGCCCGACTCACCGGAGCTTGACTCCCTCTTCCTCCGGCTTTACTTCGACCGCCACATCATCGCGCGGCTGGCTACCGATCTCCGTGGCCGCGGGTTCGACGTATTGCGCACCGAAGAAGCGGGAAACGATACTGCGTCCGATGAGGACCAACTCGCTTACTCGACGTCCGCGAATCGCGTAGTCCTGACATTCAATACGGGCGATTTTGCCAACCTGCACGAGCAATGGATTGCCGAATCGCGGTCGCACGCGGGAATTATCGTATCTCGGCAGTTGGGCAGCCGTGAATACGGTAATCTGCTTCAGCGTATGCTGCGATTGCTGAATGAACTGACCGCGGACGACATGATAAACAATCTGGTACATCTTGAGCGGTTCAAATGATGTCCTTACGGAACTAACCAAAAATATCCCGGCCTGTCATCGAGCCGGGCACATTCAAGCCGAACACGTTCAAGATCGAGGGCGCGATGTCGATCAGCATCGGATCGTTGCGGCGGAACGGCCGGCTGCTGAAGAGCAGACCGGGCACCTCCAGCGCATCGGCACAGTGATCGGCGCTCCAGGCCGAATCGTTGGCCAGCAAGACGTCGTCCGTCAGGTCGCCTTTCGAAGTGGCCCACGAGGCGCGATAGCCACGACGGTAGCCCACGATCAAGTCGGGCGCCAAGGCGGTGGCGTCGCCCTGGTAGACCTTATCGGCCCGGTACGCTTTGCGAATCACACGTTCGCCGTTGCCATCGGTTACTACCTCCAAGCCAGCGGCAATTTCCGCCAGTAACGCCTGTTGCATTTCCCCGGGCTCGACGATGCCGTCGCGCTCGCGGCCCTTCAGATTCAGATACAGCCCGTTCAGCCCCAGACCATAAGCCACCGTCTGCGACCAATCGACGTCCTTCATGATCGACGTGCAGTCGGGCGGCCCGAGGTAGCCCATGCTCCTCAACCACGAATTCAGGTTGAACTGCACCGCGAAGTTGGCGAAACCGTGGTCGCTCATCACGATGATCGTGGCCTTGGCGCCGTAGCGATCGTAAAGGTCGCCCACCAAGGCATCCAGCCGCTGGTAGAGCTGGCGGACGTGGGCAAAGTACTTTTTGGCCTCGCCGTCGGAACGCACGGGGTGCTTGTCGTCAGAGGTCCACCAGAAGATGTGCGATTGCAGATCGCTCGAGGAAAAGTAGAAGAACAAGAGGCCATCGTCGTAGTTGTCGACTGCGTAATCGAACATCGCCAGCCGCTCTTCGAGCACGATGTTGGCTTGTTGCAGAAACTCGTCGTCGCGAAACACACCGTCTTTGCGGGCGTTGTAGTCTTCTTGAAAGCCCGTGGTATAAAACAGCCCCACGTGCTTGGCGACATCCTGAATAAACGAAGGCGGCTCCGATAGTTGCCCCGCCGGCGCGCTGGGGTCGATGTTGAGCGGCGTGACGTAGAGCTTGAAGTTTGGTGAAACTTCCTGCAGGTAAAACCGGCAGATGCCCGTCACGTCGGGCGTATACCAGGCCAAGGGAAACTTGAGCCGCCTCCAAGGGCTCCACTCGCCCGCTTTGAGCAGAATACGTTGGTCTTGCACCTCGACGAGTGCGGCGTCGGCCTGGCGGTCTCGATAGATCTGGAAGGGGACGGTGATCGCTTCGGGCTTGTCGAGCAAGCTGTTCGTTGGCCCGACGAGTGTGGCCACGGCCTTGTCGTTCTCAAACGAGAGCACAAATCGCTTGCCCACCGATTCTTCGCCCGGTTCGACGGGATTATTGTCGGCAAAATGCTGATAGGTGCCATAGGTGCCCAGCATGTCGGGCGTGCCCATGCCCGCGATCGCGCGGTGATGCCCGTGTTGCGACGGACTGGGTGGATAGTTCGAGGGCAGGTCGTAAAACGTCGAGGGGATGCCCGCCGCGTCCAAAAACTCCCAGAAGGGCACGCCTTGGCGGCGGAGCACTGTCTTGCCGTCGACCGTTTCGGCGGCGGAATAGAACGGCGTACACTGCTCGTGCGGGTGGCGATGCACGAAGTCGAAAATGCCGTGCGAACCGGGGCCTGCGCCGTTGATAAAATTGGCCCAGGCCACGGGGCTTTGCGGTGGAATGCTCGTGCCCAGATCGCTGAAGCCGCCAGTCGCGCGCAGCCGCGCCAGGTTGGGCAAGAGCCCCTCTCCCATCATGCTCTCGCACAGCCGCGGATCCATGCCATCGACGCCGACGACAATCACCTTTTCGCCCAAGCTGCGTGAGGCGCGTCGCCGTCCGCCGGTCCAATAGCAACCACCGGCAGCGATGGCCGCCGCGCCCAGGGCAGACTGCTTCAAGAATCGACGTCGATGCCGCCGGTTATTTGTCATACCGCTTCGTTCAAGCTCAGCATTTCGTAAATGACGCGGCCCTCAATCTCCTGGCCCTAACTCGCCAAGCGTTCGATCAACTCTTTAGGTGAGATCACTGTAACGGCGCTTCCGGAGAACCCGCCGGCGTCCCGTGTAACAATCGCGTCCAGCCCGTGAAATTGGGCCGAAGCCATTTGCACATCGTCCTCGAAGTCGGTTCCATTTCGGGCGAATGCCGCGGTAAGGGTGGCGTGGTCGACCGATAAAACCGACAGCGTGTCAAGGCACGCGCGAATCGCGTCTCGAGCTTTTTGCTGGCCCACAAGACGGCGGCTCACATAGTAGATGTCTGTAATCGTCGAGGCGGTGATGCACGCTGTCAACCGCCCGTCCGCGCTCGCTTGCCAAACGCGCTCTGCATCGGCGAGCCATTCTGCTCGCTGTAAAAGAACATCAAGCACGACATTTGTATCAAGCAACACGCGCATCTAGCCATACTTTCGCAACCGCTCTTCGGAGATGATCCTTTCGCATTCCGCATCTGACGCGGCTGAACCGCTTGAAGCGAGCAACCCAAGCAGGTTTTTGATTGATCCGCCGGGATGCATCGCGGATGCCTGCAGCGACTGCAAGATACGAGTTGCCAACGACAACTGCACCGGCGGGGGCCACCTCTGCACGCGAGTCAAAACTGTTTCAAGTTCGGCAAACTCGGTTGGGCTCATAGCACTATTCTTGAATCCTTCTGTCAATGAGTCAATCGGCGTCCCTTCGCTTATGGGCCTCGACGTGCCAGCAGATACGGCGACAACCGCTGGTCCGGCCTACTTTTCACCTCACCGCCAACGGTTTGCCGTCCATATAATCGGGAACGGCGATACCGAACAGATCGAGTACCGTGGGGCCGATGTCGAGCAGCCGCGGCTTTTCGGTCTCGATCGGACGGTTGCAAAACAGCACGCCGGGCACCACCGAGGGATCGACGCAATGGTCGCCGCTCCAGGCTTTGGTGTTGTCGTGGAACACTTGCCGCGTCGTCTTGCCGATGGCCGCTTCCCAGGAAACACGGTAGCCACGCTCGTAACCGACGATCACGTCGGGTGCGTGGTCGGTGTACGGGCCACGATACGCGTGCTGGGCGACATACGCCCGCTTGACGGCTTGCGTGCCGGTTTGTGAATCGATGAGCGTCATCAATCGCGTGGCGATTCCCTGCCGCAGTTCAGCGGCCTCGCCGGACTCGACGATGCCTTGGGCGTATTTGTCTTTGAGGTTGATGAAGATGCCTGTTAGACCTAGCGCGAAGGCCCGCGTCCGCGACCAGTCGACGCCGGCCAGGTGCTCTTCGCCTCGCCGCGAGTCGTCGACTACGAGGTAGCCGTTCTCTTCCAACCAGCGGTTGAGGTCGATGCCGCGACGGAAGCTGTTGAAGCCGTGGTCGGAGAGCACCATCAGCATGGTGCCGTCGTCGCCGCAGCGGGCCACGGTGCGGCCTACCAGGTCGTCCCTGCGCCGATACAGGTCTTCGATCACGTTCCGAAACGGCTCCGGCACCTGTCGGGGCCGGGCGGGATGCTGCTCGTCGAGATAGCGCCAGAACATGTGCTGCATGCGATCGGTGCCGTCAAACACGCAGACGCAAAGCCCGCGATCGACCTTGTCCAGACTGTCGAAGAACATGGCCTCGCGTTCGCGATCGAAGTCGACGCACTGCGCGAGAAAATGATCGTCGCTCAACACGCGTTCGTTCAGGGCCCAGGTATCTTCCGCCAGGCCCAGTGTGGCGAAGGCCCCTTGCCGTTTCGCCAGATAGACTGGATACACGGCCGGATAGCCGAGCGGCATCGCCGGCCGTTCCGGGTCGATGTTGATCGGCGTCACGTACAGATCCAACTCGGGCAACGTACGCAGCAGCAGAAATTTGCAGACGCCGCTGACGTTCATCCCCGGCATGACTTGAAACCGCACACGCACCCAGTCGGTGTATCGCTCCGCCACGAGCTCATGCTTCTCGCCGTTGACTTTAAGCGTCGCTCGACCATCGGCCTTGAACGTTATACTGAAGGGCAGCCTTAGATTGCCACCGGCAGGATCGAGCGGATGTGGCGGCCCGATCAGCTCAGCCCGCACCGTATCACCGTCTCGCGCCACGACGTGTACCTCGCCGCCGGTTTTCTCTCCCTCCTGCGCCCGGCGCGTAGTGTAGTGCGAGAAGACGCCTTGCGTGCCTCGCAGGTCGGGCACGCACATGGCCGAGAGTTGCACGCCCCGCAGTTTCTCGGCGGGAAAAGTGATCGGCACGCGGAGGATGCAATTGAAGATGCCGTATTCGCTCAACACGCTCCAAAACGGCTTACTCTTGCGCAGCAATCGCACATTGGCCTTGCCCAAGGGGAGCTTGAACTTGCCTAGCCTTAGCGTCCTGCGCGGCGGCCGGATATCGACTGAGCTGAGCTTGGGCTGGTAAGTCCGCAGGTCGGGCGTGAGAAAGTCGAAAATGTTGTGCTTGCCCGGGTTCACTCCGGTCTGGAACGACGACCAGGCGACCGGCGAAATAGGCGGCAAGGTGCTGCCGAGCGGCCGAAAGCTGCCTTTGTCGCGCAGCGCGGCCAGATGGGGCAGCTTGCCTTCGCCCAGCAGTTTTTCAGTCAGGCCATAGTCGAGACCATCGAGCCCCAAAATGACCACGCGCTCGACGCGGCTGCGGGCCGGCGGGCGGCGGCGAAATACCGCCCGCCACAGCGAACGAACCGGCCAGGTGAGCAGCAGCACGATCGCCGAGGCAATCGCGGCGAAGACCGCCAGAAAGGAACCCGCCAAGGCGAACCCGGCGCCCGGGCCAATATAGGCATGCGCCGTACCGGCGTCGCTCAACAAGAGCACCAAAGAGAGGAGTAACCAGCAGGGTCGGTGGCTGGGGCAGAACCGCGACGCGCGATTGATTTGGCGGCAAAGCGTTGTCGCGGTGATGCCAAGGTATCGCAACCACCGGGGCATCGCTGGCCGGCAGGACGTCATGTTGATGTCCAGTCGTCTGCGGCCAGCTCTGCCCCAGCCACCGAAGTTAGGGCAGCGGCTAGCCATGCATGACCGCCTAGTCCGTCGCTTCATTATTGGTTGTCCGCCGGGACTGCGCCGTCTTCTCGCCGCTGACTTTTTCCTGCTCTTCGACGGTATTGCCTGGCACAAGTTGCTTGCCAGCCAGACCAGGGTGCGTTGCGGGGAACCGATAGACGCGAAACAACGGCATCACGTTGCCCGGCCCAAACGGAAGAGCTCCACCGGGAGGGCCACCCTGGCCGCCGGGTGGGCCGCCTGGTCCTCCTGGGCCGGCTGGTCCGGGGCCGCCGGGCGGCCCGGCAAAAGCGCCAGGACGAGGCGGGTTGGCCTGCATTTCCTTCAATTGCTTCTTCTGTTCGTCGCTTAGCAAGTTTGCAATCTTTCCGTCGGCCTCTGCTTGCAGCGTCTGCAACTTCTTCTTCTGATCGGCGGTCAGTCTCAGACGCGCCTGCAGTGTGGTCGAAAGGAATTGGCCGGGTGGAGCCACGCTCGCCGGGCCGCGCGCCTCTTTGAACTGCTTCCGCTGCTCGTCCGAGAGCAGCTTGCTGAGCTTCTCATCCGCCTGCGTTTGAAATGCGTCGAGCCGCGTCTTTTGCTCGTCGGTCAACTTCAATGCCTCGCGCACGAAGGCTGACAACAACTGGCCGGGTTGGGGTGGACCGCCGCCCGGCCCTGGTCCGCCTGGACCCCCAGTGCCCGGCGGCGGACCGCCAAAGGCGAATCCGCCTTTCGTCTGCTTACGTTGATTGTCACTGAGAATTCTATCGAGCAGACTGTCGACGTCCTTTTGAATTGTGGCCAACTCCTTCTCTTGTTCGCCCGAGAGTTTCAGTCGGCGTTTGTCGGCATCCGACAACAATTGGCCGGCCTGAAACGAGGGCCCAAACGCTCCTGGACCCGGCGGCGGCGGATTGCCCGGCGGTGGGTTTCCTGCCGGCGGGTTTCCCGGAGGCGGGGCGCTGGGCTTTCCGGGAGGCTGGGGTTCCTCGAGTTGCTGTCGCTGTTCGGCCGTGAGCAGGCTGGCGAGCCGGCGGTCGATCTCTTGCTGTACCTCGTCGAGTTGCTGCGCCTGCTCCGGCGACACCGCCAACAGCTCGCGGACGGTCGGCGTCAAGATCTGGCCGGGTCGCGGAAGCACGGCAAAACCGCCCGGCGACCCCAGGCCGCCTTTGAGCGGATTGACATACTTCCATACGACGTTCTTCTCAGGCGTTACCTCGAAGATCGTCCCGTTGGCGCCGGAGCAAATCAGCGTGTTGCCGTTCGGCAGACGCTGCGCGCCGGAGATGAAAAACGAATAGAAATCGGTCTTCTTCGGCGCCGTATAACTCCAAGCTGCCTCCGAAGGTCCATAAGCGGCTCCCGGTTCATAGGTATAACGCCCTTCCGCATCGACGGGCAGTACGATCTCATCGACTGACGAATAGCTGCCATCGGGCCGGCCGCTGCCGTTGTTGAATACCAGCACATGACCTTCGCCCGGCAGCCCGGGGGCGATCCAATGCGTGTTATGCTGGGCGAACAGCCGCTGGTCTTCCTTCTTGCCGGCGCGATAGGCCCGCGGGTTGCCCCAACGGTAGAGCAGGTCGCCGCCTTTGCCACTTCGGCCGCCGGAGTGGCCAGCCGCTTCGGCCGTGGTGGTGCTGTGGTCGATGATCCACAACTCGCTGAAATTGTGAACGCTGATCATCACCTGATCGAGCGCCGGGTTATAGGCCACGCCGTTACAATGCGTCCAATCGGGGTTGGCCCGCGAACGGCCGGGCGGCCCGCCCGCCCCAATGTAACCAACGCTCTTGAGCTTGTTCGCGGCGTCCTTGTCGACCGCGGCCGGCGCGAGGCCGTCTTCACCGTAGTTCAGGTTCACCAACTCCGGGTGCTCGGCCACGTTGCCGTAATTCGGCTTCGAGTTATCGAAATCCTGCACCAGGTGGTCCCAGAGGTGCCACTCCCAAACTACTTCGCCGGTGGTCCTGCCGGTGGGCTTGATTTCAACAAGCGAATCCACGAGTAGGTGGCTGTCGCCGGTCAACTCGGGACGTCGCCCGGCGGCCACCGCGTCGTCGGCGGTCTTGCGGTCCCACACGATCATAAGCACGTTGCCATTGGGCAGCGGTGTGAGATCATGATGAGGGAGCTGACGGGCATTATAGAACTGGAAGTCCCAAACCACGTCGCCGTCCCAAGTGAATTCCTGGATGCGTCCGCCCACGCCCGGGCCGGGGCCAAACACCTGGGCCTCAATGCCGATCGACCCGCCGCGCATCACGTGGCCATTATCGAGCAGATACGGGCAAAGGGCCGGCGAACAATCGCTCTGCCACTTCTTTACCACTCGCCCTTCGAGATCGAACAAGAACGTCTCGGTTGAGTTCAAGGGGGACATCAGGTTATAGCCCGGAAACGCTCCCGCATCGTTGGTCACTAAGCCGAGCTTGACCGGCGCGGCGCTAGTGGCCGGAGTTGGTCGATCGGCCGACGCTGCGGCGTTCGTCTTTTCCGCCGAGTTCTTGCCCACGTCCTCGGCAGCGTCGAGGTTGGCGGCGGCGAGCAGGATTGTCAGGCCGATCAACGCCGTAACGCGGGCACGTCCCGCCGCACGTCGTACACACTGCATCTCGTACCGCATCGTCATTACTCCGCCTTGGAGACGAAAACTAGTTTTGCCAGGCGCCATCAACTGCCTTATGGTACGGTTCCTGTCGCCGCGCCGCAAACGGTTCCGGACAGGTTTGCCTATCTGGTTGACACCCTTCGTCTGGGCGGATAGCATGCGAACAACGATTGCAGGCCGAAAACCTGCTTCGCCGAATTGTTCATCTCGTCGGTTATGCGATGCGGGGAGGTGACAACATGTCGCATAGTGATCGGCTGTCGGTTTTTGAAACAGCGTCTTCGCGGCTGCCAACTTCCGGCGACGCGGATGCCGTCCAGAGGCTCGCGGAGCACTGGCGCGCGGCTAGCAACGAGTCCGTTGGTCTCATCTGGCGGGCCTACGCTGCGACCTTCACGCGCAGGCTGAAAAAACGGTTTCGGCCATGGTTGTCGAGCGACGAGTGCGAAGAAATCGTAGCCGATTCCTTTGCTCATGCCTGGGAGCACCGCGTCGAATTCCATTCGACTGGTTCGCTCGAAGGCTGGCTGTGGAAGATCACGTATCACCGTGCGGCAGCAGAGGCGAGAGAGCCCTGGTGTAAACAGCGCGCTCGCGAGACGCCGTTCGCACGCGAGAAGTTGTTTATTCTCACACAGCGCGCCACCGCAGGTCCCGAGGAAAACGAATGTCCTGAAATCGTTAGGCTGGCTATGAGCTCCCTTTCTGATTTCCAGCAGCGGGTACTCTGGGCCGACGCGCGATCGCCGGCCGGACGAGCGCCGAGCGATGCGCTCGCGCGCGAGCTAGGCGTGTGCCCCTCAACCGTCCGCTCCTTGCGGTCGCGCGCACTGGCGAGCCTGAAATCCGCACTGCTCGCTCTTGGCTACGACGGCGCGGGCGGGGGGTACCTAAGCTAATCGTATCGTGTTGCCGACGATGGGTTTGAGACGATCGCCTGACTTTCTGCAACGCAGCGCGCATCTATCTAATTAGATGGGTCCACCCTCATGACGGAAATCCTAGATCGGGAGGAACTCATAGGGCTCTGGCCGCTGTTAGCAACATAATGCTACGAGGCAAAGATGGGCTGTCGTGCTCCTGAACATCGGCGTTCGCCGCACCGCGGATTGACGGTGATCGAGGTGCTCGTTGCAATAAGCGTCATCGGCTTATTGGTATCGCTTTTACTTCCCGCCGTCGCGGCGGCGCTAGCTAGTGCGCGCCGCGTTCAATGCCACGACCACCTCCGGCAGTTGGCGGTCGCGGCCGCCTCGTATCAATCGACGCGCGGCGTTTTTCCTTACACCATGGTTGGCATGAACGGCGTAGGTACTCCGGTCCGCTCAATCTCGCCGCACGCGCTTTTGTTGCCTTACTTGGAGCTCGAACCTGTATATGCTCGGATTACATTTGACGAGCCCGGCGCGACGTCGGCGGGCAAACCGTCCACCAAGGTGAACGCGCCCCTTCTCGCGCTTTCCGTGGCGGTATTCCTCTGCCCGGATGACAAGGTCGTTCCCGGGGCGAACTCCTACCGCGCGAACATGGGGGTTACACCGAGTCCGCTGATTCGGGTCGGATCATCGATCGTGGGGCTTGCTACGGAGGAGGACACGGGGGCGTTTCGCGTCAACCGTGCGCTGGCACCGGCGGCCTTTGCAGATGGATTGTCAAATACCGTCATGTTCAGCGAGAAGCTCCTCGGCGGACTAAATCCTTCGCGGTTCGATCCTCCTCGCGACTGTTTCTACAGTCCTTTTCAGATCGAGGCCATCGACGACGCGGTGCTTGCCTGCCAGAACCCACCGAGCGCGAATCCGCCGCACGACGCATTCTGCGGAACTACTTGGCTATTTGGGGGCTTCGATCAAACCTGGTACAACCACATTTTGGCGCCCAATACGTGGATACCTGATTGTGCGTCGGACGGGCCCGGCGGGCACGGCGCCTACTCGGCCCGTAGCTTCCATGCGCGGGCAGTCAACGCGGCATTTGCTGATGGTGCGGTGCACTGCATCAATGAGAACGTCGATCTTTCGGTTTGGCGGGCGATTGGCACGCGGGCGGGTCGCGAGGCGGTCCCAAACGACTTTTGAAGTGGACGCCATGAGACTAACTTCCGGAATATTTTTCATTGCGTTAATTGCGTTAGCTGAGCCGATGTTTATTTCTCTTCGCCCATGCGCCGGGGGCGAGAAGATGGATCTCGCCACACTGGCCGCGGCCGTGCGCTCGCAGCTTTCGTCGATTTCGTCCATCGACGTCAAATATCGGAAGACAGTTGAGTACCGAAAGTCGTTGCCTGGCATGCCGCGCTCGGATCCGAATTACAAGCAAGACGTTCAGGATTTGGAATGGGCGGAACAGGGCGATTGCCGACTATTTAGCACGACTTACGCGCCCGAAATGAAGCGCGATTCGTACTCGGTCAGCTTCGACGGCGCCACTGGCTACAACTACACCTGGGATCCCGGGCAAAGGGTGCCCGACCGGTTATTCATCAGGAGTGAAACGAGCTCCGGCTATTGGTCGGCGGATCCGCCCTTTTTCATCGGCAAGCAAGTAGTGAAAAACGGCCCCGGCTTGGTCGATCTATTGAGTGCGGCAGACACGGAGCTCGTCGGAGACGAGATGTTCGGAGGGCACAAGTGCTGGAGAGTATTTCGAAGGGAATTCGCGCGCCCTAGCGGTCCATTCCAATTTTCCGCCTTACTCGATGAGGGTCACGACTTTTTGCCGGCGCAGCTTGACGTCCGGCACGCGGAAAGCCGCCTGCACGAGCATCTCGACGACGCGTATTGGAAAGACGTTCACACAACTTGGACGGTCGAGGAGTTCATGCGCGTCACGGACCTGGCGACGCGAAGCGAGCGATGGTTCCCAAAAAAAGTGACGTTGGAACATTTCCTTGACAAACACGTCTTTACTGTGACGTCGGTGACGCTGAATGGCAACATTCCGATCGAGCGTTTCCGGCCTCACGCTCCAGACGGCGCCATCGTGCATGACGTGACCACGCCCGACGTGCCGAAGTCGTACATTGTCGGCGGCAATCCGGCGTCCGACGCGTTGGTGGAACGTGCGGCGCGGGAGGCAATAAGCGAGCTGCGCAGTCGCGAAACGCCCGCCGCGCAGACGTTAGGGATCGATGCGCGGCCGGGCCGCCGGCATTGGGTGGCAATCGCCCTGTTTGGTTGTTCTTTGTTAGTTTGCTCCGTCGCCGTGTTTTTTTGGTACCGTGTTATACGAGCTTGAAAAGTGGAGGACGAAATGCTGCGAGCTTCGACGTTTTTCGGAACAATTGGCGTTATCGCGATGGGCGTCGTCGTGTTTGCATCCGGGCCCCGAGATGTACCGGTCATTCTTGACGCGGACACGCTCCAGGCAATTCGCGCAGGCGGTAACTGCGAATACCCTTCCTCGGCGCCCGACCCATGCACGACATGTACCCCTGTTGGTACCATTTTTATGCAGTGCGATACACCCATGGGCAGTTGGACTTGCCCATGGAACCCTGGCCAATGTGTCTCCTGCACACTGACTAGTAATATGTGCCCTGGAATAGCCTACTGGTACCGCACGAGAGACTGCCCAGAAGGTGAGGACATCCAAAAACAAGTCTGTGGTTTTTTCTTTAATTCTGAGTCGATTGGATATTGCCCCGGTACCTGTTTTTGAAGATCAGAAGGTCGCGCAGCCGGGAGAAGTGCGCCGGCTTGCCATTCACGTTCGGCATCCACGCCATGTCCCCAAAAGTGCTTACTGTACCGTTTCTTTGCGCGTGCGCGGTCGCAAGTCCGACCGCCGCGCGCGCGGCGAGACTCCCCGGCTTGAGCCGTTGCGGACCGGTCGCTTTGCAGATATGCGCATTGACCTGCGGGCTCCCGGTCAAGGGAGACGAGATCGACAACCAAATCGAAGGAGATGCTGACGGATGCACACTGCTTGAGCTGCAACGCGTAGGGCATGCTTTTGCGCTTCACACTTTGGCGGTGCAATACCCGACTGGCTTGCCGTTCGAGGGAGCAGCGCCAGCGGTGCTGCCAACCGTCAGTCCCGTAGGACGCCAACATTTTATAGCGCTTGTCGGCTGTCGAAACGGCCGCGCGTTGATCGTGGATCTGCCGAACCGCGCGGTATGGGTGACAGAGCAGGATTTGCGTACATCGTTGAGATGGCACGGCGAAGCGTTGCACTTTTCAACGGATGATAAGCAAATCGCGGAGTTGCGCGATAAGGTTGAATATGAGCGCCGTGTATCATCGGAATCAAAGCTAGTTATTGCCTCGGTCGCGCTGCTGTCTATTGCGTTAGCGATTGCGGTAACGACATACCGGCGCGGACGGCAACGGGCCGGTGGATCCTGTGCAGTGACGGCGTCGCAATATTGGTGAACTGTGCTATTGCTACCAGGATGTCGAATTATGAAACTTGTTCCTTCATTGAGCGCGAGGCAGGTAACTTCGTTAGGAATTGCGATCTTGGCTTTGGCATTAGCAGTCGGCGGTCTAACGATGTTAGCAAGCGGTAGTTTATCTACCGCGCGACGAGCGGAATTACCCATGCCGCCGTCAAGTGCGCCAATCGAGATTGCGCCGTTAGAAGCAACTGTCGGGGGGAGCGGTGCCCAAAAGATACTGTTTACGCTACGTAATCGGGGCCAGACGCCCGTACGAGTGACGCAGGTCGTTCCACATTGTGGTTGCACGGTTGTGGAACCTGCCGATTCGCTCACGGTCCCAGCCGGTGGAGAATCGAAGCTGCGCGTTTTGGCGACACCTCCTGAGGTCGGCACAAGGAGAACGTCCATCGACGTGCATAACGAGGGACAAGGTGACTCGCCGCTTTCCGTCATTTTGTTCTTAAAAGGACCTGAGCCGAGCGTTCCGACGCTCGCGTTCGAACCTCGTGAAGTCATCGTTCGGGGGTTCGTGCATTCGGCTGCACACACTGATTTCCACCTCACCGCGGTGGAGAATAAAGCCGGGAGTCCTTGGATCGACGGGTTGGAGAGCGACGCCGCCGAGGTTTCAGCCGCAATATTAAGTTTTGAAGACACGCGTGGTCCGACCGATGATACGGTACGCCGAAAGTACCAGTGCCGGGTTAGTGCGCAGCTCGGCTCGCGGGGGCGCACGCGACTCGCTGCAGTCAAGCTTAGATGCATGGCGCCAGCGAGCGGTGCGTCGCCGCAGCCGATTCGCGTCATGTCGGACTGCATCGCCTCGGTTGAAGCGATACCCGATACGATCTTCGCGTCGGTAGCTGAAGAGGACGTGCCGCGCGACTTCGCCATCCGTTTCCGTTCCGTGTCGCTCGGTGATTCACTGACGATCGAGCCTCAGACCAGTGCCCGCTGGCTGGAGATCGAGGGGCGCGCTGCGCCTCCCGCAGGTTCGCCTTTTGCCGCGGAGCTCCGCATCAGGCTGATCAAGCTGCCGGAGAGCCAGGGCGACAGCCCATCTCGTGCAACCGTCGTTGTTAAGACGAATGCACCGGACTGTCCGATTGTTGAGATTCCCTTTGTCGTTCGTCGGCGCGATTAGCCCCGAATCGTGCACAGCAGCACGACCTGGAGCAGACCTACTAGCAGGCTTGCGGCGATCTGTACTAATAAGCCCTCATTTCTTTGCGCCCCGCGAAGATTTCACGCCGCGGAATTGCTCAGACCCCGGCGGAACAAGTCAAAATGCAAAACGCAAAATGACACGATGGCGGCGGCCGCACGATGGCGCATCCGCTTGCGCCGTTTTTCCTTTTGCATTTTTCCTTTTGCATTTTGCATGATTGAGTCCTAGGTAGTTAATGAGCCTCAGAGCCTGTTGGGTAGGGTGGGACAAACGAGTGGAGCGAGCGACGGCCCACCGCGGACAGTGCTGGGCCGGTGGTGATACGCTCGCTTGTCCGACCGCCCGACGATGGGACGTCGCGCGAGCAACGCTATAATCGGCGTTGTATTCAAACTACCTATAACAGTGAGGCCCGTATGGAACGAGTTCTTGGGATTGGCGGCGTCTTTTTCAAGGCGCGCGATCCGCAAGCCCTGGCCGCGTGGTACCGCGAGCAGTTGGGCGTTCCCATCGAAATCGGGCAAACCTATGCGACATTCAAATCGCAGGCAGCGGAGGAAACAACCGTTTGGTCGGCATTTCCGAGCGACACTTCCTACTTCGGCGACGCGACGAACAACTTGATGCTCAATTACCGCGTGCGCGACTTGGATGCCATGCTCGCACAGCTCCGCCGGGCGGGAGCAACGGTTGACGACCGCATCGAGCAGTACGATTACGGCCGCTTCGGCTGGGCCGCCGACCCGGAAGGCAATCGCTTCGAGCTGTGGGAACCAGCCTGACCAGGGCATTATTTGACGGCGCGGACGTGATCCTCGTCGGTCGGATGCTGATGTTGTCCTCACGCTCGCGCTCGAAGCGGCACCGCTCCAGCGGCTAGGTGGCGCTAAGCGCCACCTGACCGCGCGGCGGTTTGACGTTTTGCGTCGCCGGGGGCGTTCGCCGTTCAATGCAAAATACAAAACGCAAAATGAAAAATGCAAAATGCAAAATGGTGGGCCGCAGGCGTCAGCGCCCGGCGATCAGCCGCCGCTGGATGGTGGCGGCGATGCCGCGGGCGACGGATTCCTTGTCGCCGGAGAGCGTCTCGATTGACTCGCCGCGCGCGTCAAGGATCTCGACGTGCGTCTCGGCAGCGTGCATCGCTTCGGGGCCGTTGAGTACCATCAGGTCGCAGTGCTTCTTCTCGAGCTTGGCCAACGCCCGTAACCGCTGGTCATCGGTCTCCAAGGCGAACCCAACTAGCCACTGGTTCTGCTTCTGCAATCCTAACGTGGCGATGACGTCGGGCGTTTCAATCAGGTGCAATTCGAGCGGCTGGCCCGTCTTCTGGATCTTGCCCGGCTCGACGCGTACGGGCCGATAATCGCAAGGGGCCGCGACGCCGATCGCACCCTGGCAAGCCGCAAAAATCTGCTGACAGGCGGAGAGCATCTCTTCGGTCGAAACGACCGGCACCACTTGGGCGGCGGCCGGATAATCGACTTCCACGGGCCCGCTGACGACGACCACCTCGTGGCCCAACTCGTTCATGGCCTGGGCCAACGCCCGACCCATTCGTCCGCTGGAGGCGTTAGTCAGGTAACGCACGGGGTCGAGATACTGCCGCGTCGGACCGGAGGTGATGAGGATGCGCGACATCAATAGCCCGTAGCGTGCAAGCGGGTCGAACGAGCGCCGTTCACTTACGACAAGGGGACAAGGGGACAAGGAGACAAGGAGACAAGGGGAGGACTACAAAAGCATTGGACGTCATTTTCTGTTCTCTCCTTGTCTCCTTGTCCCCTTGTCTCCTTGTCTTGCCTGCCGGTGGGCCGGCGCTCGTTCCACCCGCTTGTCCCGCCCTACGTCATTCTTCCCCGCCTGTCGTGCGGCCGGTGGCCACGTCGAACTCAAACAAGGCGGGCACCAGCATGGCGGCTGTGGTAAAGCCGAACATGAACGACAGCATCAAAAACACCGCCAGCGTATAGCCGAGTAAATAGCTCGTGATGGCATAAAAAATGGCGAAGGGGCAGCCGAACGACGCCGCCAGAATCGCCGGCGACGGATTGCGGATGCCCAGGGCCACGTACAGCCCGATGCCGCCGCCCACCATGAAGGCCAAAAACGGCTGGAGCTGCACCTGAAACGAGCTGCTGAAGGCCACCATGATGCGCATGCACACGGCCACGCCGACGAAGAGGAAGAAGACCGTGCCCAGGCTCACCGCGATTCCCGCCCGCGAGGTGGCGTAGGTCATGCCGACGTGGATGCCGAGCATGCCCGCGAACACGCACATCACTAGCCAGCCCAAGGTCAGATAAGCCAGGTTCTCGGTCGAGAGGGCATCACGAAACCAGAGATAGCCGCAGAGCGCCAGCGGCAAGACGATCATTTCCTTCGTGTTGTAAAAAATGCCGCCGAGCTTGCCGTAAATGAACTCCTTGGGCGTGAGATCGGTCACCAGCAACAGGTCGAGCGCGCGAGCATCGCGCTCGCTGGTCAGTGCGGTCACCGCCTGAGCGTTAATGAGCACCAGACTGAGTACCAGGAAGGGCACGATCACCACGGCCGAGTCGGCCCGCGCCAGCGAGCCCGGCTGGCGGCCCATGGAATACAGTCCGCCAAACGCCAGCGCGAACAACAGCAGATAGGCCAGCCGCACGACCAGGATTTTTCTGCCGTAGGCCCAAGTGCGCATCTCGCGCCAGATGATGGGGTTGTCCCACACTTCGCGGGCCACGAGCTGACGGAGGGGCGTCTTCGCTTCGAGGTGTTCGTCGTCGGTGTCCGGAATCACGCGGCCCGCTTCTTGCGAAGGGTTCCACTTGCGCACGCGCCACACGGCGATGCCGTTCAGCAACACACTCACCGCCGCGGCCACGAGCAAAAACAGCCACACCGGATTGCCAATCACGCCCAGCACGGGCAGTTCGTCGGGATAGGGACGCGTCGCTTCGAGCATCGCCCGCCAGGGGCTGAAGCCGGCGGCGATGGCTGCCCAATCCGAGAGGCCCCTGGCCAGGGCCAGACGAAGAGCGGCCTCGCAAGCGGCCAGCCAAATCACCATCGCCATGGCCGTCATGGCCAACGTCTGAAACGTCTTTTCTCGCCAGAGGGCCAGCGTCGAGCCAAGACTACCGGCGGCGAAGGCTGCCGCCACCGTCACGGCGAACACCCGTCCAATTTGCTCGAACGATACGCCACCCAACAGCGACAACAGCATGAACAGCGGCAACGCCGCCAGAATAAGCGTAAAGACATTGAGCATGGCCGCCATCAACTTGCCCAGCACGAGCTCGACGTTGGAGAGGTGTGTGAGCAACAGCAGGGTCAACGTCTGGCGATCTTTTTCAGCCGCGACGGCGCTGGCCGCGGAGAGGGCGGCAAAGAACATCGTCACGGCAAGCTGCAACGGCGCGAGAATGGCGAACACGGTGGCGCCGAACCGTGCGAGGTCGCCAAGGTTGCGTACTTCCTGAGTGCCGGCCAGCACCTGCCAGGCCGTGGTCAACAGCACCAACAGCGCCAGCACGTAAGCGGCCCGCGCAACGTACAGCCGCGCGCGACGCGGCGCAGTCACCACCTCGCGCGTAAATACCGGACCGACGAACAACCGCAACTCCTTACAACCAGCGAACAAGAAGCCGATTATACGCTGGCGGCACGGCGGGCGAAACCGGGCACCGCCGTGTGAGTGTCGTAGGATGGGGCAAGAGAGCTTGCGCTTCGCCGGCCCACCAAGCGAAAGGCGTCAGGGATCAGGCGTCAGGAACCAGGCGCCTGACACCTGACGCCTGACGCCTGACGCCTGACGACGTTGGACCGGCGCTCCGGTAACCACATACGGGTAGCCCGCTTGTCGAACCCTACAAGTCATGAAACTGGGCACCTCCGTGTGCCCTGGCTAGAGTTTGACAAGTAACGGGTCAGACCTGGGAAGTCACTTCGCCGGCTTGCTGGCCGCCGCTTTGGCGTCGGCGGGCTTGTCATCTGCATCGTCGTCGCCGTCCGGCGAGCTGTCGCTGTCGGTGGACGTGGAACTTTCCGTGGTGGCCGAGGCCGTGGCGCTGGCCGTGGCCTTGCGCTTCGCTTTCGCCGCATCGGCCAGTTCCTTCACCTTGGTGAGCTGCTCGGGCGTGAGCACAGCTTCGACGTCGGCGTCAAGCTTGTCTTGCAGCGCTTGGAGCTGGGCCTTCAGCTCGCTGATCTTCGGCTCATAGTCTTGCTGGATCTTGTAGATCTTTTCGCGCTGCTGGCCATCGACCACCTGGCTGTAATACGCGGGCAACCGGCCCCGCGGTTTAGCACGCGGCTTGGCAGGCTTGTCAGCCGCTTTGGCATCGGCCTTAGCACCGCCCTTGGGCGCGTCGGACTGTGCCAGGGCCACAGCAACAACCAGCGGAACGATCAGGGAGAGAGCAAACGGAATTCGAAACAACTTCTTCATCAGCAATTCCTCCTTCGGTAATGGATGTTGATGCCAGGGCGGAACACACTCCCCCCATAATGCCGCTTATGGTATCCGCGCGAATGGCTGAATGCAAAATTTTCCAGCGAAATTTTTTCTCGTCCTGGCAAAAGCCCTGACTTCGCCACGTCCGTTTGTTTAACATGAGGGCGTCTAAGTTGCCCAACCTGATAGCAGGAAACAACATGATCTACCGCACGCTCCTGGGATGTTTCGCAACCATGTTCGCCGTTGATTTCGCCGCCGCCAAAGATACGCGCGTGTTTGAGATGCGCACGTATTGGGCGCCGCAGGGCAAGCTCGACGCCCTGCACGCCCGCTTTCGCGAGCACACCACCAAGCTCTTTGCAAAACATGGCATGACCAACGTCGGCTACTGGACGCCGCTGGAGAATGACGAAAACAAACTGATTTACGTGCTGGCTTATCCCAGCCGCGAGGCGCGTGACAAATCGTGGACGGCCTTTTTCGCCGATCCCGAGTGGCAGCGAGTGCAACGCGCGAGCGAAGCCGATGGCAAGCTGGTCGATAAGGTCGAGTCGCGCTTTCTCGAAGCGACCGATTACTCGCCGACCATCGAACCCTCGCAGGGAGGTGGCCGCATTTTCGAGCTGCGCACCTATACGACGACGCCCGGCAATCTCGGGGCCCTCAACGAGCGTTTTCGCAACCACACCATGAAGTTGTTCAAGAAGCACGGCATGACCAACGTGGCGTATTGGACGTTGATGGCCGACCAGGAAGGCGCCGACCGCACGCTGGTCTACTTGCTGGCGCACGCCAGCAAAGAGGCGGCAGAAAAATCGTTCGCCGCCTTCCGCGACGACCCCGACTGGATCGCTGCCCGTAAAGCCTCGGAAGAGAAGGCCGGCGGTTCACTCACCGAGAAAGACGGCGTGAAGTCGGTGTTCGTGCAAGCCACGGATTACTCGCCGATACGGTAAGCAAGCCGAACCAATTCTTATGAGTGGGTGGTCGATTCGGCCACCCACCTGAACGAGCGGGAAAAGAAAAAGGATGAGAGGGGTGTCTTAAGTTTGTGTTGCTGAGTCGACGCACCTCAACGACGATGGCGAGCCCAGCGACTGCCTTGCTCTGGAGATGCGCAGCGCGCTGCGGATCTCTCTGCTAATTCTGGTACGCGGTGCTGGAACTTCCCATCGGCCTCCTGCGTCAAACGCATAACCGAACCTCGTCGAACCATGCGAAGCGAGGTTGCTTGCCGCACACTGCGGACGGGCCTATCTTGCTTTGGGGGGCGTCTTTACAAGGAAACCAGGTTATGCTGATGTCGCCACGCTCGCCGTTGAATTTTCGCCTGCTCGCCGCCGCCGGGTTGGCGACGTGTTTTTCTTTGTTGTCTTACGTTCGCGCCGAGGATGCGATGCCACAGGCCAAGGTCCCGCTGAAGCGGATCGTGCTGTTTAATTCCGGCGTCGGCTTCTTCGAGCATGGGGCCGACATCGACGGCGACGCCCAGGTCGAGCTGAAGTTCAACGTCGAGAACGTCAATGACCTGTTGAAGAGCATGGTGCTGCAAGACCTGGGCGGCGGACGCGTCTCGACCGTGACCTACGGTTCGCAAGACCCAATTACCAAAACGCTCAAGACGTTCGCCATCGACCTTACCAGCAACCCCACGCTGGCCCAATTGCTCGAACAGGTGCGCGGCGAAAAGGTGGAAATCGACGCCCCCAACCCCGTTTCGGGCACCATCCTGGGCGTCGAGACTCGCAAGCAAAAGGTGGGCGACGACGTCGTCGAAATCGAACTGCTCAACCTGCTCACCTCCGACGGCCTGCGTAGCGTCAAGCTGGAAAGCGTCGGCCGCATCAAGCTGGCCAACGAAAAGCTCGACGGCGAGCTCCGGCAAGCGCTGGCCGTGCTGGCCATGGGACACGACAACGAGAAGAAGTCGGTCACCTTGCAGTTTCTGGGCGCCGGCAAACGGCCTGTGCGCGTGGGCTACGTTCAAGAGGCGCCCATCTGGAAGACCAGCTACCGGCTGGTGCTTTCGGATCAAGACCCGCCCTTTTTGCAAGGCTGGGCGATCGTCGAAAACACGACCGAAGAAGACTGGGACGACGTCTCGCTGACGCTGGTGAGCGGCCGGCCGATCTCGTTCATCATGAACCTCTATCAGCCGCTCTACGTGCCGCGGCCCGTGGTCGAGCCGGAGCTGTTCGCGTCGCTGCGTCCGCAATTGTACGGCCAGGATCTCGATCGCAAGCAGGCCGAGTTCGCAGAGAAGGCCAAGAGCGAGGAACAGCTCGGTGGTCGTCGAATGGCCAAGCGCGCCAGGGCGATGCCGCTGGGCGACGCCGCGCCGGCTGCTCCGATGGCCGCCGGGGGAGGTTTCGGACTGGCGGCTGCCCGCGGCGAAGATAAATCCGGCATCGCACTCAACCGCGGCGTCGAGTCGCTAGCCGAGGCCGGCGACGTGGGCGAACTGTTTCAGTACGTCATCGACTCGCCCGTGACGCTCGCGCGGCAGAAGTCGGCCATGCTGCCGATCATCAACGATTCGGTGCAGGGCGAAAAGCTCTCCATCTATAACGAGCAAGTACAAGCCAAGCACCCGCTCAACGGTTTGCGCTTGAAAAACACGAGCGATCTTTACCTGATGCAAGGGCCCATCACCGTCTTCGACGACGGCGCCTATGCGGGCGACGCCCAGATTGAAGACCTGCCGCCCGGCAGCGAGCGGCTGCTGAGCTACGCGCTCGATCTGAAAACCGAGGTGGCCAGCGAGATACACCAATCGGGGCAACAGCTCGTCAAGTGCCGGCTGGTGAAGGGCGCGCTGCACACCACCAACAAGCTCGAACGCCGCCGCAATTACACGATCAAAAACTCCGGCCGGGAAAAGAAGAAAGTGCTCGTCGAATATGCCGTCGAGGCGGGTTGGACGCTGCTGGTTCCCAAGGAGCCTTCCGAGAAGACGCGCGACCGGTATCGCTTTGCCGTGGCCGCCGAACCGGGCAAGTCCGCCAAACTGGAGGTGGCCGAAGAGATGACGGTCAGCCAACAAATTGCCCTCACTAACCTCGACGACAACGCCGTCCGTTACTACATCAACGCCAAGGTCGTGAGCGACAAGGTCAAGGAAGCCCTGGCCGAAGTCATTCGCCGCAAGCAACAAATCTCGGAAGTGGCAGCCAGGAAGCAGCAGCTCGAACAACAGATTACGGCCATCGACCAGGAGCAGAACCGCATTCGGCAGAACATGCAGCAGCTCGACCGCAACTCCGATCTCTATCGTCGCTACGTGAAAAAATTCAGCGAGCAGGAAGACGAGGTCGAAAAGCTGCGCGGCCAGATCGCCTCGCTCGCCACCGACCTGGGCAAACGGCAGTCGGAGCTGGACGCGTTTTTGGTGGGCCTGGAGCTTGAGTAGAGCGGGGACCGGAATGACGAATGACAGAATGACGAATGACGAAGGAATGTCTAATGACGAAGTCCCGAAGCACGAATTTCGCTCATCAGCGCTTCGTCATTCGGGCTTCGTCATTCTTTCGTCATTCGTCATTCCGTCATTCGTCATTTACGAGACAGCGACAATGACTCC
>DASSFG010000837.1:0-5045 GCA_035694685.1 Pirellulales bacterium | reverse complement strand
TGCGCTGCGCTGCGGCGGCTTTTGGAAGGACGACAACCTGCGCGGCGCAGTCGCCATTTATGACGACCCGCCGGATTTGCTGGCACACTTTGACGATTTGTTGTCGTAGGAGCGGCACTAACCCCGCCGGACATTCGCGTCCTACGATTTCTAGCGCACATGTGCGCAATGACCTCTTGCCGGCGAGTGTGGGCCATGATGCGTTGGTGCGGCTCGTCAGGCTGGAAAGCCTGGCTTGATGTGAAGGAAGCCGCCCGTGCTCTCACGGGCTGGACGGTGAAGGGTTAGGGGGTCAGCGATGCGCGAGCGCCTCGTTTAACCGCAGGGCCAGCGGCCCGCGAGAAGGCGGCCCTCACGCGGCCCGTTGGGCTAGCGGTTAAACGAAACGACGGCATCAAGACTGTCGTGCCCAATTATCCGGCCTAATCGAACAAACCACGCTGCTTGAGCACGGCGGCTTCCAGACGAGGTAGATCTTCTTCAAGCAGATAGCGATCGTCGACCAGTTTGCGGGCGGCGGCAAGGTATTGCCGGCGATAATCGTCGAAGTCGCGGTATCGCTCCAAGATCGCCCGCCGCGGGTCGCCCGTCGACTGCCGCTCGGCGGCGGTCTTCGAGAAGGGAACATAACCGCCGGTGAGGCCCAGCAACTCGTTTTCGGCGCCGAGGGAGCGGTGTCGCAGGTTCCAGCTCGTGTAGGTCGCGATCGGTACGGCGAGGGACGGCAAGAGCAGCGTGCCCCGTTCGTTGTTGTCGAGTCCATAGGCAGGCACTCGCACGACGTAGAGGCCGCGGCTGACGGGCGGCTCGATCGTGGTCCGCCGCCGGCCGAAGAACTCCGGTCCGCGGTCGAGAAACTCGGGCTGCTGGATGACCTCGGGGTAGCGTACGCCCGGCAGCGCTTGCCAGCCGCTGTCGGCCTCTTTCCATCCGGCCAAGGTGGCGTCGGAAAGACGCGGGTAGGCGCTGGGCGGCGGTTGCTGATCGTCGCGCACCCAGGCGTCGAGCGCGGTGAGCAGTGACCGTAAGAAAGGCCGATAGTCGCTCGGATTGGCGGGCAACTGGCCGTTGGCGCGCTCGCCGGCCACGCCGCTGCCCGGTCCATGCTGGCAGCCGCCGAACGTGTAGATGCGCACTTCGTCGGGTATCTCGGCGTCGCGCTTGGCCAGCGGATCGGTGTGAACCAACGAACCGCTGCGGTGCCAATATTCCGACGACGATTGCGTGTGCATGATCTTCGGCACGACGCCTTTCGCTCGGGCACGACGCAAGATGCCGTCGGTCTTGTGAGAAAACGGATCCTCCTCGCTGCCGTAAGTGAACGGAAACAAGTCGGCCGGATAGAGATGATTGTCGTGCTGGCCGTTGTGGCGCGTGGGCGAGGCGAAGCGATGATTGAAAAAACCCAGGCCCGCTCCGGCGACGTGCGGCATCAACCCATCGAACACTTGTTTGCCATGCTCATCGGCGTTGAAACCGTCATAGAGAAACATCCGCAGGCAGCGGCCACTTTGCGAGGTGCCGAAGCCATAAGCGTATTTCGCCGCCGGGGAGCCGTCGGCATTGCGCAATGGATTGCGCGGCGTCGTGTCGTATTTAAGGCAAGAAATCAGGTCGCGAATGCCGGCCAGGCCGAGTCCCTGAACGACCGGTCCTTCCGCCTCATAGACGAGCTCGTAGAGGTAGCCCGGCTGAAGGCCGCCGCTCAACACCAACTCGATGAGCGGAAGCTGGCCGCGTTCGCCGTCGACCTCCACGTACTTTTGCTCCAGCCGCCACAGCGAGCGCGGAATCGACACACGAGCGTCTTTTTCGCGCAGCCGCCAATTGAGCGTGGCCTGCTCCAGGCCGTGCTCGCTGGGCGGGTAGCTGCCTTGGTTCGCCCAGTGGGCGATGTTCATCCGCTCGACGGCCTGATCGGGCGCCATCTCGGCGCGGACCACGCCGCGAATCGGTTTGCCGTCCTCGCTCGCTACGGGGGCGTTCAGCCGCAGCCGATCACCGCCGGGCAACGTCTCGGCAATCCAGCCGCTCCAAACGATGATGAACCCTTGCCGCATCAGAAAGTCGTCGCCGCCACCGTTGAGCTGCCCCAAGCAGGTGCGATTGCCGCGATTGTTGACGTCGTACAGCAGCGAGCCGCTGGCCCGCGTGAGGTCGGCGGGAACAAGCATCTCAAGATCGGCCGAAAACTCGACGCGGTCCTCAGTATTACGCGGAGCGAGCTCGATATCGACGACCTGCCGGTTTGCCGCGGCGGTCGGATCGACGGCGAAGCGGACCTTGCCGCGCCACTGCTCATATTTTCCTCGCTCGCCGAACGTGCGTCCCTCAGCGTAGGGTTGGCGGCTGGCGACCTCGACGGAGACGACCTCGGCAAACAGCGGCGCCGCGAAGGCGAGAATTACAGCAGCGGCAGTGAGGCGGGTGAGGACGTTCATACGAGGCGCATCGTAAGTTGCCAGGCTTCGGCCAATGATCCATGTATAATGAACGGCGTTGGCCAATGCCAGCGCCAGGCGACCGGCCTTTGCTTCTCGCTCGGCGCTATGTTAGCGTGAGCGAACAGCTCTTAGGCAATGACAGACGTCTTATGGCCTCTTCTCTGGCAATCGAAACGCACCAGCTTAGCAGATACTTCGACGGCTTTTGCGCGGTCGATTGCGTCGATCTGGCAGTCGAGCGGGGCACCTTCTATGGCTTTCTCGGGCCGAACGGCGCAGGCAAGTCGACCACCATCAAGATGCTCACCGGGCTGCTAGCGCCTTCCTCCGGACAGATGTTCGTGCTGGGCCAGAACATGCTCGAGCCGCAGGCGGCACTGGAAGCGAAACGCCGCATGGGCGTCATCCCTGAAGACCTGGCGCTGTTCGACAATCTGACGGCGCGTGAATATCTGACCTTCGTCGGCCGCATTCATCTCATGCCGCGCGACACCATCCGCAGCCGTTCGGAAGAACTACTCTCTCTGCTCGGACTGGCCGACGAAGACAAGAAGCTCACGCTCGAATATTCGCACGGTATGAAAAAGAAGCTGGCGATGGCCGCCGCGCTGTTGCCCAACCCCGATCTGTTGTTTCTGGACGAGCCCTTCGAGGGAGTTGACGCCGTCACCTCGCGCGTCATTCGCGACCTGCTGGCCGGCTTCGTCGCCCGCGGGTCGACCGTGTTCCTCACGTCGCACGTATTGGAGATCGTCGAACGCTTGTGTACGCACGTGGGTATGATCGTTAAAGGCAAGCTGGTGGAGCAAGATGCGCTGGAGACGATCCGCCGGGGCGTTTCACTCGAAGACCGTTTCTTGCAAGCGGCCGGCGCTCATCCCGAAGCCGCGCCCAAGCTCAACTGGCTCGAGGAGACGGCCCAATGAACTGGCGGCACTTGGGCACGTTCGTGTGGCTGCGCTGGCGGTTACTCGCCAACGGCTGGCGGCGGGCGGGCTCACTCAACTTCGTACTCACGATGATCTTCGCGGTGACGGCGCTGGCGGCCACCGTCCCCGTGTTCATCGGCTCGTTCCTGGTCGGGCTTTACGCGATGGCCGATGCGGAACCAATAAAACTACTCGCCACCTGGGACGTTCTCGTTTGCGGGTTCACCTTTGTCTGGTGCATTGGCGTGCTCACCGAACTGCAGCGGACCGAGAGCTTGTCGCTCTCCAAGTTCATGCACCTGCCGGTTTCGCTCGAGGGCGCGTTCGTCATCAACTACGTCAGCTCGCTGTTCGGGCTAACCATGATCCTGTTCTTGCCCGTGCTGGTTGGCCTGGCCCTTGGGCTGGCGTTCTCACACGGTCCTCGATTGCTGCTGGCCTTGCCGTTGTCGGCGGCCTTCCTGCTGATGGTCACAGCGGTCAGTTATCAGTTTCAAGGTTGGATGGCCTCGCTGTTGAGCAACCCGCGCCGTCGCCGTACGGTGCTGGTCGGCGCGACGGCCGTTTTCATCTTGCTGGCGCAAGCGCCGAACCTGATCAACTTCCTGGGTGTATGGGGACCACGCAATCAAGCTGGCGGCGTCGGCGCGCTGGCCCAGGAACACGAGAACATCGTGCGCCAGTTTCAAACCCAGCAAATCGACCAGCAGGAATACGAACGTCGACAACACGAGATTGAGCAACAACTGGAGCAAAGCAAGCAGGAACAACAGTCGCAGGCGATCCAAATCGAGCGTACCTTCCTGCTGGCACATTGGATCGTACCCATCGGCTGGCTGCCGCTGGGAGTGAAGTCGGCCGCGGACGGCAATTGGGCACTGAGCTTGCTCGGAATGCTGGCCATGACGCTCGTGGGCGCCGCCAGTCTGTGGCGTGCTTATTGGACGACGTTGCGCATCTATCAAGGCGGCTTCACGGCTGCGAGCGGCGTGGAAAAAAGAGGCGGCGAGCCGACTCCGCGCGCCAAAACGACGCCAGCAGCCGGCAGGCAGTTGCTCGAAACACGTCTGCCCTGGCTTTCCGAACCCGTGGCGGCCATCGCCTTGGCGAGCTTCCGCTCGCTTGTGCGCTCGCCCGAAGCCAAGATGATGCTCATGACGCCGTTCATCATGAGCGTCGTGGCGGGCGGAGCGCTCGTGCGTCAATCAGCCGAGATGCCGGTGATGGTGCGACCGCTATTGGCTATCGGCGCGCTCTTGATGGTGCTGTTCGGCATGGCGCAGTTGATGGCCAATCAGTTCGGGTTTGACCGCGACGGCTTTCGCGTCTTCATCTTGTGCGCGGCGTCGCGGCGCGACATCCTGTTGGGCAAGAATCTCGCCTACCTTCCGCTCGCCGGCGGGCTGGCCGTGTTGCTGGTGGCGGTGGTCGCGGCGTTTTGCCGCCTGCGGTTCGACCACTTGCTGGCGATGTTACCGCAATTCATTTCGATGTTTCTGCTGTTTTGCTTGTTGGCCAATCTGCTATCCATTCTCGCCCCGATGGCCGTGGCGGCGGGCACGCTCAAGCCGGCCAATCAAAAGTTCCTGACTGTGCTGCTGCAGGTGACGTTCATGATGGTGTTATTTCCCCTGGCCCAAGTGCCTACGCTTTTGCCGTTGGGCGTCGAAGC
>DASSFG010000836.1:0-6769 GCA_035694685.1 Pirellulales bacterium | reverse complement strand
GCCAAAGGCGCAGCGCGCTGCGCCTTTGCCTATGTAACCTTTCACAACGGCCAACGAAATTGATCCGGTCAAAGCGTCAATTGCGCCGCGCGCGGCGCAATTGACAAGACACCCTGCGACTGGCGGTTACGCAACAGTGATTGAACGCCAGAGACGAAGCGGCGGATACGATCGCGCACGTTGACCCACCATCGACGTGGGGATACGATGAAATCGAAGCTTTTAGGTATCGCAAGGAGCGCCCGGCTCGTAGACCCAGTCCAGAAATCGCGACTCGGTGGCCCAGCCGTTCGATGGGCACACCGCCGCTCTAGTTCCTTGCCCAGAACACCGCGCGCCCGCTTCGATCCGACACGCCGTCGCAGGTTGACGCCCGTTTTCGGCAAGCCGAGCCTGTAAAGGTACCGCACGACGAGGGGCAGATTGAAATACGAGCCAACGGTCAAGAACAGCCGCATCGCCGGCAACACACCGCCGACGGAGAACTGAACGACGTACACGTGCCCGGTGGCTGGTATCGATGTGCGTCGTCAAGTATCGTGGATCGACCACCCAGAGTTGACCGTCATCTGGGAATGAGCGGCCCTTTTTATCGGTTGCGGATTCATCCCCGTCTATTTGCAGGCATGACCGAGATGCAGCGCATGAATCGTAAGGTAGACGGGTATTTGCGTAGGGCCGAAAAGTGGCAGAAAGAATTCGAGCGACTGCGAACAATCGCTCTGGGATGCGAGCTGACCGAAGAACTGAAGTGGGGGCAGCCTTGCTACACACTTCAGAACAAGAACATCGTGATCATCCAGGGATTCAAGGAGTACTGCGCGTTTTTGTTTTTCAAGGGTGCCTTGCTGAAGGACACCGAGGGCCTGCTCGTCAAACCTGGCGAGAATACGCAGGCGAGTCGGCAGATCCGCTTCACCAACGTTCGGGAAATCGTCAGGCTCGAACGCGTCTTGACCGCCTATATTCACGAAGCCATCGATGTCCAGAAAGCCGGCCTGAAAGTGAAGCTTCGAAAGACCGCCGACCTGGAAATGCCTGAAGAGTTTCAGACGAAGTTAGAGGAAAGCCCGGCCTTGAAAAAAGCCTTTTATACGTTGACGCCCGGGCGGCAAAGAGCCTACCTGCTTCATTTTTCGCAGGCCAAACAAGCGAAGACCAGAGAATCACGGATCGCCAAGTGCAGGGGACAAATCCTGAAGGGAAAGGGATTACATGACTAACGACGGCCATCGTGTTCGGTCGTTCTCACATCCCCAGCATCTTCACCAAGAACGCATAGCCGTCCGCCATCTCTTCAATGGCCTTTGAGGTGGGGATGCCGGCGCCGTGGCCGGCGCTGGTTTCGATGCGGATCAGGATCGGCGCGTCGCCGGCCTGGGCGGCTTGCAGGGCGGCGGCAAACTTGAAGCTGTGGGCCGGTACGACGCGGTCGTCGTGGTCGGCCGTGGTGACCAACGTCGGTGGGTACTTTTTGCCCGGCTTGATGTTGTGCAACGGTGAATACGCCTTTAGCGCCGGGAACTCTTCGGGGTTGTCCGCCGAGCCGTATTCTGAGCACCAGGCCCAGCCGATGGTGAACTTGTGGAACCGCAGCATGTCCATTACGCCTACCGCCGGCAGCGTGGCGCCGTACAGATCGGGCCGCTGCGTCAGGCAGGCCCCCACCAGCAGCCCGCCGTTGCTGCGGCCGGAAATCGCCAGCTTCTTGCGCGAAGTATATCCATCGTCGATCAGCCACTCGGCCGCCGCGATAAAATCGTCGAACACGTTTTGCTTCTTGTCTTTCATGCCCGCCTCGTGCCAGACGCGGCCGTACTCGCCCCCGCCGCGTAAATTGGGCATGGCAAACAGGCCGCCCTGCTCGAGCCACACCAGGCGGCCGACGGAGAAGGCGGGCGTGAGCGAAATGTCGAAGCCGCCGTAGGCGTACAGGTACGTCGGCCGCGGCTCATCGAACGCCATTCCCTTGCGATGCACCAGAAACATCGGCACGCGCGTGCCATCCTTGCTCTGGTAAAAAACCTGCCGCGTCTCGTAGTCGTCGGGATCGAACGCGAGCTTCGGTTCCCGGAACAGGTCGCTTTTGTCCTCATCGATGTCGTACCGGTAGATCGACGCCGGCCGCACGAAGCTGGTGAAGGAATAAAACGTCTCGCGGTCGCTGCGCCGGCCGGTAAAGCCGCCCGCACTGCCGATCTCGGGCAACTTCACTTCGCCCAATCGTTTGCCCGACAGATCGAACGTGCGGACCTGGCTTTTGGCATCGTTCAAATAAACGGCAAAGAACCGGTCGCCGACGACGTGCGCTTCTTCCAGCACGTCGTCGGCCTCGGGCACGATCTCACGCCACCGCTCGCTTGCCGGGTGCTCGACGTCGATGGCGATAATCCGATTGCGCGGGGCATCCAGATCGGTGCGCAGCCAGAAGATCGAACCGTCGCTTTGAAGAAATTCAAACCGTGCCTCAAAGCCCGTCAACAGCTCGACGACCTCGGCCTGCGGTTGTTCGAGATCGAGATAGAAGAGGTTGTTCTTACGCTCGGTGCCGTGCGTGACGGTAATGACCAGCCAGCGGCCGTCGTCCGTGACCTCGCCGTGAAAGCCCCATTCTTTTTCGTCCTTACGCTCGTAGGTCAATTCATCGTCGTTTTGCGGCGTGCCGATGCGATGGTAGTAGAGCTTTTGATAGTAATTCTGCCCGGTCAGTTCCTGGTCGGGCTTGGGTTCGTCGTAGCGGCTGTAATAAAAACCTTTGCCGTCGTTGCTCCAACTGGCGCCGGAAAACTTGATCCACTTGAGGTGGTCGTCGAGATCGTCGCCCGTTTCAACTTCGCGCACGCGCCACTCCTGCCAATCGGAGCCGGCCGAGGCCAGCCCGTATGCCAAGAACTTACCGTCGTCGCTAAATGCCAGCCCCGAGATCGAGATGGTTCCTTCCTTCGAAAGCTGATTGGGATCGAGCAAGGTCCGCGGTTCGGCGTCGAGCGAGGGCGCCCAATAGAGAACACTTTGGTTCTGCAAGCCGTCGTTGCGCGAATAGAAGTACCGGCCGCCGCGCGCGGTGGGCACGCCGAACTTTTCGTAGTTCCACAGTTCGGTGAGCCGCTTGCGGATTGATTCGCGCTGGGGAATTTCCTCCAGCACGGAAAACGTCAGCCTGTTTTCAGCCTCGATCCAGGCCCGCGTTTCCGGGCTATCGGGGTCTTCCAGCCAGCGATACGGGTCGGGCACTTTCGTACCGTGGTAATCATCGACCTGGTCGTCGCGTCGGGCAGCGGGATATTGCAGGCGCATCGTTGAACCTCGTGGATGTCGAACCGAAGACCACAAGATAACATCGCCCTGTTGCTTCGCAATGTGTAGGGTGGGGACAAGCGAGCGGAGCGAGCGCCGGCCCACCTTCTGCGAGAATGCAACGGCATCGGTGGCTGGTGCAGAGCTGGCCGCGCTCGATCTACCACTGTCCAGACGCGTTGCCGGCCAGCGATGCCCCGGTCGCAACGTCCATTGCCAGAAGGCGGACCCTTTGTGCCCCCCTCGGCTCGCGTGGTAAGCTAGTTTCAGGCGTAGCCCTATTCGAGCGGCCACCCCTAAAGCCCGACCTTTGTTTTACCATGAGCATCTCCGTAGCCGATTTTTGGAAGCTGCTGGTCGAAAGCCGCTTGCTCTCCGTAGACGAAGCCCGGCAAGCCGCCGACGAGCTGAACCGTCTGCGGCCCGATGCCGGTAAAGATTTGCAGCAGGTGGCCAAGTCGCTGATCCAGTCGGGCAAGATCACGCTCTACCAGGCCAAGGTACTGGCGGGCGGCAAGCCTGGGCCGTTCGTCTATGGCGACTACTTGGTTTACGACCGCGTCGAAGCCCCGCGGCTGTCGTCGCTTTTGCGTGCCCGACACCAACCGACAAAGCACCCGGTCTGCCTCGCGTTTCTTACCGGCCAGGCGAGCCCGCAAACGCTGGTGAAATTGGTTCCGCAACTTGCCGTGGCCAGGCAGGCGAGTCAGTCGCAGCCTCGTTTAAGCGCCTGCCACGAGTTTGTCGATGCCGGCGTGGCGAAATTTCTAGTAGTTGAAAACCTGCGCGGCAACTCGCTCGATGAGCGGCTGAAAAAGCCCGACGCGCGACTTTCGATCGCCGCGGCCTGCCGCCTGGTACGGCTCACCGCTCTCGGGTTGGGACAACTCCATTCAATGGGACAAGCGCACGGGCACGTTCGGCCGGCCAACGTCTGGCTCGATGAAAGCGGCGCGGCCAAGCTCTTGCAGTTTCCTTTAATCGGCGATCCGCTGTCGGCCAAGGCCCCGCCGGCGAGCGTCGAGGCTCAGCTCGATTACCTGGCGCCGGAGTTGGCCAACCCCGCGACACTTGCCGATGCGCGTAGCGACGTCTATAGCCTAGGCTGCCTGCTCTATACCTTGTTGGCCGGTCAACCGCCGTTTGCGCGCGGTGATCGGCAGAGCAAGCTCGAACGGCACGCGAAAGAACCGCCCGCGCCAATCACCCAGCTCAATCCACAAACGCCGGCCGCGCTGGCTCAAGTGCTCGGCTATCTTTTGCAAAAGGAACCTGCCAGACGATACCCCGATGCCAACGCGGTGGCCGAGGCCTTGCAGGCTTACTCCGGTGCCGATCCGCAAGCGACGGCCGAGCCAACTTTGGCCGCATATCATGCCTGGCTAGACCGGTCCGACCAGGCCCCGGCGGGATCGCAGCCCCCGGCCGTAGCCACGCAGTCGGCAAATGGCAACGGCGCCGGCGCCATGCCGGGCCAGGCTGTACCCGTCCAAGCCGTGGCGGCGCAGGCGATTGCTGCGCGAGGACCGACGACGTCCCCGATGGCGGCGACGCCGATGGCTCAGCCCGCCGGTTTTCCCCGTGCGGCCGTAGCCGTGGCGACATCGCCGCATCAAGCCCAACCAGTTCATGCTGGATACCCTGCACACGCCCGGCCCGTGGGCGCGGTTGCGGCGGCCATGCCCGCGATCAGTGTGGCTGCACCCGCGATGATGCCGGCCGCCGGGGAGGGAAGCTTGTCGCAGCGCCGACCGCGAAAATCGGGACAGACGGCGGCGACCATCGGTGTGATTGCCGTGGCGGTTGCGGCGCTCGGCGGCGTCGTGCTGTTCTTGAACTCCGAGAGCGGTAAAGACCTTGCTCCGCCGACCGACGCGACCGGCGCCCTGGCGACGACAGGTCCGCAACAGACCTCGCCTGCGGCAACGAGTGAAAAAGAGGCAGTCGACCCTAACTCGCTCGATGCACATGTCGCCGATAAGGACAGCGGCCAGAAAGAACCAGTGCAAGGCATTGGCGGGCCGATATGGCAATCGCCTACTGCAGGGCAGCCGTTGAACCTGGCGTGGCTGCCGCCCGGTGTGCAGGTAGTACTGGCGTTGCGCCCCGCGGAGTTGAGCCAGCAGCCTGAATGGCAAAAGCTGACCGACAAACGCACTTTGGGAACCCTCGCCGCGTGGCTTACCGACGACTTGCCCAAGGCCACGGGCAAGACGCCCGACCTGCTCGAATCGGTCGTAGTCGGCTTGCTCGACGGCAGCCCGGGACCACCCAAGGTGGCGCTGGTGGCTCGCTCGAACGAGGAATTCAATCTCGATGAGCTGAAAGACGCTTGGGCGGAAGCTAAAGCGGAGGAGATCGAAGGGCAGGTGATTCACGTTCAGTCGGGCAGGGCCTTTTACGTTCCGCCCAGCGGCGCCGACAAACTGCTGGTCATCGCACCGGCGGTCGAGCTGCGCGACATGCTCAAGACCGGGGGCGAAGCGCCGCCACTTCGCCGCGAAGTGGAGATTCTGGCCGAGTCGAGCGACGAGGAGCGTCACCTTACGCTGTTGGCTGCTCCCAACTTTCCGTTGACTGACGGCAAAACGCTGTTCGTTGACGAAGGCGTCAAGCTGCTTGCGCCGCTGCGCGATTTTTTGGAGATGCAAGATACCGACGGCAAGTTGGAGATGACCAAAGCGCTTCTCTTTAGTTGTCACCTAGGTGAAAGTTTGTTCTTGGAGCTGCGGCTGTACGACAACTTCGGCCGGCCGGCACAAAGCGCCGCACGCGAGTTCCAACATCGCGTGGACGCCCTTCCCAAGGAAGTAAGCCGATACGTGCGTGACTTGCAGCTCTCGCCCTACAGCAAGCCCATCTTGTGGGACTACAAAGACCAGCTCGACCTGCTGCACAAATACACGCGGCTGGGCATCGAAGGGAAACAGATCGTGCTGCGGGCCTATCTCCCCTCGCGGGCGGCGCACAATCTGGCGCTGGGCGCTCACCTGGCGCTGTTGGAAGTGCCGGGCGACGGCACACCCGTGGCAGTCGCCTCCACGCAAGGCAGTGCCAAGCCGCTCACGGTCGCCGAGCGGCTGAAGAAGAAGACTACGCTTAGTTTCCCGCGCAACACGCTGGAACAGTCGATGAAACTCCTCGGGGACGACATCGGCGTCGAAATCGTCATTCTGGGCAACGATTTGAGAGACGAAGGAATCACGAAGAACCAGTCTTTCGGACTCGATGAAAAAGAACAGCCAGCCGACGAAATCCTGCGGAAAATCATGAAGCTGGCCAACCCGGATGGTAAGCTGGTATATACGATCAAACCCAAGGAGGGGGGCGGCGAAGACGTGCTTTACGTCACCACGCGCGCGGCGGCGAAGAAGCGGGGCGACAAACTGCCGCCCGAACTCGAAAAATAGTAGGGTGGGACGAGCGAAGCGGGTCCCACCCTACGCACTGACGCTAAGCATCGAGGAGTAAC
>DASSFG010000835.1:0-9667 GCA_035694685.1 Pirellulales bacterium | reverse complement strand
AATTTCCGGAATTCTTGTCCGCTTTGGGGCGCAGATTGCGACTATTAATATAGGGGAGCTTCTTTCGGCTTTCGCAGTCGTAAGGGCGATCTTCCCCTCGCTTGCAGCACACCGAACCACCCGGCCAGCCGCCGTGCGTGGTTCGTTTCGCTTTCTGCTCAGGCCGATCTCTGCGTCGCTTGCCCCCTTCGGACCGCGTGGGGGTTGGCACTGCGCGCGTGAGGCCGTTTTGAGCTGAGCGGCTGCGGGCGCGGACGTTACGTGCGGACGAACCGGTGCAGGCGTTACGGCCGACACAGACGGACCTTATGCGATTTTTTTTGTTGAAGTTTTCCAAATGTAGTGCGTAATTGGTGGACCACGCTATTCGTGATTTTGCATAATCAAGACCCTCGTGCAGACAACAAAGAGCCAGGGCGGCTCGGAGGAACAACTTATGACTAAGCTGTCAGCCAATCATCTATTCGACGCCATGCGGTCGTCCAACAACGGACAGAACCTGGCCGTACGTCCGCCGCGCGCCCCGGCAATTCTGTCCGTGGAGAAGCTGGCAACGTTCCTGGGACAGAGATCGGCATCGGGAATCCCCACGCTCGTACCGCGCGACCTGGCTTATGCCCTGCGCGACAACTTCGACCTGGAGCACGATCGGATCGTGGCCAACCCAACCTACCTGCTCGACTTGCCCACGGTGCCGACGGGACGACGCCTGCGTTACGATTCGGCCCACGATGTGGCAAGCGGACGCGCCAATCAATACGCAGGGCAAGCGCCATTGGACCGTGATTCCGCAATCAATGCCGTCGCAGAAGAGCTGGCGACGGCGCTGGGGGTGGCACAGGCCCGGACCCTCTTGCACCGTTCGAATTGGGTGCTCGTCGTGGTCGATGCGCGCGCGACGGTCTCTCCGGCCTGCCTGCCTGCCATGCGACTGCTGGCCCGAGAGCCTCGCATGCTCGTTATCTGGTGCGAACCGGGCGATGCGCCGCTACCAGCGCACGTCGGACCGTCGCTGGAGGAGTTGCTGGCTGAAAGCGGTTTGCCTCATCTGGGTCCCCTCGACGGCCTTGACGGCGACGACTTAAGCGAGGTTTTTCAGGCGCTGAAGCGAGTCGATCGCTCTTGCCTGGTGCGGCTGCGAATGCCATTTCACGATGCAGCCATCGACCCTTGGCAGGCGCCGGCCGTTGAGCCATCGCCGCGCGATTACGTACCGGTGGCGAAACGAATCCGGACGGCGTCTGCTGGTTCGCTGAACGAGCTCGCTTTTACCGAACGACCGTGGGAGGACATCGAGGCAGTCGTGGCCGAGGCGGCCGCGGCGCAGTCGGCCGTCGTGGTGATCGACTTTCGTCCCGGCAAACCGGGCAACCATCTCAAAGAGCGGTTGGCGCAGCGGTTCTGCGTGGCCGACCCTGCGGATCCGCACGTCTGGCAGTGGTGTGGGGGATTGGCGGCGGGCGGCTGCCAACTCTGGTTCCTGATCGCCGATTGCCAATGGTTCGAAACGGCCACCTGCCTGGCCGCTTCGCCTGACGGCAGCGAATTGTGCGCGACCGCCATCGTGTTCGGCGGTCGGGCACGGCGGCTTCGCCGGCCGCGCGAGCCAGTGGCCTTTTTGCGCGAGGCGACGTTTGCGGTAGCCGGCGATCTCGACGACTTCGCACGGTTATTGTCATTCTCGCACGACAAACACGGGCTGTTATTGGTTTGGGCGCCGATGCCTGCTGGAGGCGGCGAAGCGAAGCGAGAACTTCGCGTTGATTCCTCTCCATCCGCCTGGCTCCAACGGCAAAAGCGGGCCGGACGGAGAGAGCAGCGAGAGATCGTTGCCCGACGGTTTAGCGAAGATTTAGCGCCTTGGATTGCCGCCTACGAGAGCGTTGGCCGGCGCCGTCCCTACATCTGGAGATGGTGCCTGCACGGTGTTGAGCTGACGACGCTCTCCTGCGTGCCGGAACAACTTCGCCGTGAGGCGTGCGACACCAAGGTGCTGGGAGGAATGTTCAACGTGCTGGTCGATGACGTGGCCGACCAGCAAGGCAACGGCGAGCTACTGGCCGCCTTACGCCGGCTCGTCCATGGGGGCGACCCGCGCTTCGATCGTTTTACCGCGGCAGAGCGGCGTTATGGCGAGTTTACGGGCCAGGTGTGGGCCGAGGTCTGGCGCCGCGCCAAACGATACCCTTGTTACGATCCCTACGCGAGCTTGCTGGAATTCGACCTCGCCCAGCTCTTCAACACTGTTCACTATTCCCAGCTCGTCAATAGTAACCCATACCTTCTTAACGTGGTGGAACATGACGATTATTCGCCACAGGGCATGGGACTGCTGAGTTTTGCGATGATCGACCTGATGTGTAGTCCCCAGTTCATTGCCAACGAACTGGGCAAGCTCCGCGAGGCAATGTGGCATGCGCAGTGGATGGCGCGCATCGGCAATTTGATCTCCACCTGGCAGCGCGAAGTGGGAGATCGAGATTTCAGCAGCGGCGTGTTTGCGCATGCGGTCGCCGAGCGCGACCTGACCATCGATCAATTGATGGCCGGCGACCCGCAGCAGATTTCGGCCGCCATTCAGCGGGGAGGGCACGAGGAATATTTCCTGCGCCGCTGGAAGCGGCATCGGGCACATTTGCAACGGCTCTTGCCGGAGGTGCAGTCGGTCGACCTCGGCGCCATGTTGCGCGGCTTAGAGCGTCTTTTGCAAACCGAGTTGGTCAGTCGAGGCGAAAAGTAGTTCCACCCTAGGCATTTTTACCGCCCAAGTTCGTGCGTTCATGTTCTGGCAGCGACTTACTCCCGAGCGCTTAGGAAGGCACTACATCCTGGTGATGATGCTTTCCACGCGCCTGCTGGCATCGCTGGGGGGCGCACTGAGCGTGTACTACGTCACGCTGATGCTTTCCTTTTCGCCGCAGGTGGAGCGCGACTTTTTGCTGGTGGCGGCCGCCTTCGTCTCGCTGGGCATCGTACTCAGCGCGTTCCTCGGGCTGCGCTATACGACTCACGCGCGAAAAGTGCTCGATCTTCTCCGCCGCGGCGAGCCGATCGCTGCGGATCTGGCCGCCAAGGCGGGGCCGGAGATCGTCCTTTTCCCCGGACGCCAATGCTTGCGAGAGATCGTCATCGACCCGCTCGTGATCGTACTGCCGATATGTGGGACGATGTGGGTCGTCGACGACTTGTCGTTGGCCGCCGTGGTGCAAACGGGCATCGCCGGCTGCCTCGGCATTGCCGCGGTCTTACTGATCGCCTTCTTCATGGAAGAGCGGTGGTTGGCCCCCTTGGTCTGCTACCTGCTCGAACGTGGCGTGGCTGTCGACTTCAACGCCATGCCGAGCGGGCGATTGCACGTGCGGCTCAACGTTTGCGTCGGCGGTGCGGTGGTGCTCACCGCCGTGATGATCGGCGGGCTGGCCAATCAGCGGGCCATCGACATCATCGACAACCCGCGCAACCAGGCGGAAGCGGTGGCCAACTTGCGCAAGCACACCGTCGTGATCAGCGTGGCGGCCGTGATCACCGGCTTAGCGCTTTCTCGCCTGCTGGCCGACTCCATCGCATCACGCGTGCGGCTGATGGTCGAAGCCATGAAACGGGTCGAACAGGGATCGCTGCGTGAATCGTTGCCGGCGACCACGACCGACGAAATCGACACGCTGGCGCGGCAATTCAACGTGATGGTCAAGCGGCTGGCTAGCAGCGACCACACCATTCGCGACCTGAATGCAAACCTGGAGGGCAAGGTGCGGATGCGCACCAGGCAGCTCAACAAAAACCGCCGTTCGCTGAAGCGGTCGCTGGCCAAGATGCGCGAATACGATCGGCTGAAGACGGAGTTCTTCTCCAACATCAGCCACGAGCTGCGCACGCCGCTGACGATGATCCTGGCGCCGGTGGAGCGCATTCTCGACCGGCAGCGCGAGCACTTGCCCGCCGCGGCGGTGAACCTGCTGGAAATGGTGCGGGTCAATGCTGCCCGGCTGTTGGAGTTGATCAACAAGCTGCTCGATTTCTCCAAGCTCGAAGCCGGGCGCATGCAAATTCACAAATCGGCGCTCGACGTCAATGCGCTGGTGGCCGAACTGGCCGGCGCCGCGCGGCCGCTGGCCGAGCAACGTGGCGTCGCGCTAAAGATCGAAAGCGATCCGACGCTGCCGCGATTCGCGGCCGACAAAGAGAAGGTCGACATCGTCGTCAGCAACCTCTTGTCGAACGCCATCAAGTTCACGCCGTCCGGCGGCAGCGTTACCATTGCCACGAAAAAGAACGGCGAGCGGGCGGTCGTTTCGGTGAGCGACACCGGCATCGGCATCAAGCCGGAAGACTTCGACCGCATCTTCGAACGCTTCGTGCAGGTCGACGGATCGTCGTCGCGCGAATTCAGCGGTACGGGCCTTGGACTGGCGCTCGCCAAAGAGCTGGTCGAGCTGCACGGCGGCGAAATCCATGTCGAAAGCGAGCCTGGCCGCGGCACGCGCTTTTGGTTTGAACTGCCGCTCGTCGAGCCTGCTTCTGTAGGGAACGACCAGGGTGGCGTTGCCAACGCTGACGCTGACGGTCCCAATGCCGGAGCGTTGGCCGGCGAATCGCAAACCGTTGATGGCTCGCCGCAGCCGCAAGCCCTCGCTTCGCGACGCACGCGTTTTGCCGACCTCGACGTATGTCCGCTCGATGCGCTCGACCCGGGGAATGCGGAGCCGTCGAGCGCCAGCGGCAGTCCGACGATTCTTGTCGTTGACGATACCGCCGAAATGCGGGCCTTGCTCGGTGAACTGCTGCGTGAGGACTACCGCGTGCTGTTCGCTCGCGACGGCGAAGAAGGCCTCGAAATGGCGCTGCGTCACTTGCCCGACCTGATTCTGTCGGACGTGATGATGCCACGCGTGGACGGACAGGAATTCTGCCGCCGAATCCGGGCCAATCCGGCGACTTCGCAAACCGCGTTCGTTTTGCTTACGGCCCGCACCGAAGTCTCGATGAAGGTCCACGGTTTGGATTGTGGGGCCGACGATTATCTTACCAAGCCCTTCGAAGAGGAAGAGCTCAAGGCCCGCGTGCGGTCGTTGCTCAAGTTGCGGCGCTTGCATCAGGATCTCGACCGGCGCAACCGTGAACTGGAAGGCGCCTACCGCGATCTGAAGTCGATGCAGGGCCAGCTTATCCACTCGGAAAAAATGAGCTCGCTGGGCCAACTCGTGGCCGGCCTGGCCCATGAAATCAACAACTCCATCAACGCGGTTTACAACGGCATTCGGCCGCTGACGCAAAATACGCATCGCCTGCAGGGTGCCCTGTCGCCTCTACTTGCCGGTGAAACGCTGCACTGCCAACCCGCCCTGCGCGACGAGATCGACGGCCTCTTCCGCCGCCTGTTTTCGCTCTCGACCGTTATTGAAAACGGCGCTACGCGCACCGCGCGCATCATCGCCGACTTGAAAACGTTCTCGCACCCCGGCAAGGAAGACTTCGACGACTTTGACCTGCACGAGTCGCTCGACATGTGCCTCAACCTGCTCCTCAGCCAGGTAAAGCACCGCATCGAGCTCAAGCGCGACTACGGCGAGGTCGGCAGAATTCATGGGCCGCACGGGCACCTGAATCAGGTCTTCATGAACATCCTCAACAATGCCCAGCAGGCCATCGAAGGCTCGGGAACAATCCTGGTCACGACTCGGCAGCAGGGCGATCGGATATCGGTGTCGATCCGCGATGACGGGCCCGGCATACCCGACGAAATCCGCAGTCGGATTTTCGATCCCTTTTTCACCACCAAGGAACCTGGCCTGGGCACCGGCCTGGGACTCTCCATCAGTTACGGCATTATCGACAAGCTTGGCGGAACGATCGAATGTCAGAGCTCGCCCGGCGAAGGGGCGGAGTTCACCATCATTTTTCCCTGCCAGGCAGCCCTGCGACACACTCAACCGAACGCCGCAGGCACGGTAGGCCAGGCTGGCGAGGCTGACGCGCGTCAGCCTCACCAGCCGAACCTACTTCTGGCCGGCGGTTTTTCAGGAGCAGAATATGAAACGCGACATCTTGTATGTTGACGACGAGCTCGACAATCTCGTCGTCTTTGAGGCGACGTTCGATACGTCGTTCCACGTCTACACGGCCAATACGGCGGCCAAGGCGCTCGAGCTGCTCGAGCGACAGTCATTTCCCGTCGTGATCGCCGACCAACGCATGCCCGGCATGACCGGCGCGGAGCTGTTCGAAGTCATGCGCCGTAAATACCCGCAGACCAGGCGAGTAATGCTCACCGGCTACGCCGACTCGAAGGCCATGCTCGACGCCATCAACCAAGGGCAGGTGTATTACTTCTTGAAAAAGCCTTGGGAGCGGCACGAAATCTTTTCGGTGTTGTCGCGCGCGATTGAAGCCTATGACCTGGCGGTGACGAACTCGGCCCTCACCGAACGACTGGTGGCGGTCGATCGCTGCGCCGCGCTGGGGCGGTCGGCAGCCCGCATCGCCCATGAAATGGGTAATCAACTCTGCATGCTGCCGCTGTTGGAGCTGATCGAAGAGCGCTATTCCGACCACGACGACCTGATGCAGACGGCTTGCCTGGCCCGCCAGACGTACGAACGACTGGTCGAGCTGGTTGACGAGGTGAAGTCGTTCGTGCGGTTCGAGCAGACCGGCATCGAGCTGCAACCGCTGGCTCTCGCGGACGTGCTGCACGAGTTGGTGGGATTTTTGCGCTACGACAAGACGTTGCCCTTCCACCGGCTTTCATTGCGGATTTACGCCGAAGTGTCGGTCAGGGGACATGCCGTGAAGCTGCAGCAGGTGCTCATCAATTTAATCAAGAATGCGGCGCATGCGATTCGCCATCGGGACGACGGGCAAATTGTCGTCGACCTCGATGTCCGACGCTCAGAGGCCGTGATTCAGGTGCGCGACAATGGCAGCGGCATGAGCCAGGAGGTGGCCGAACGAATCTGGGAACCCTTCTTCACCACCAAAGGCGAAGAGGGTAACGGACTGGGCCTCGACATCGTGAAGGGCATTATCGAGACGCATGGTGGGCACATCGAGTGCCAGACCGCGCCGGCCGCCGGCACGACCTTCACCATCCGCCTGCCAATGCACGGCGTGGAGCGGAACCTGTCCGCCGACGGGCACAACGGCGCTCCAGCCGCGCCGCTGTCGTATCCGCCGCTTGGGCAGTTCGGGATTGCTCCCGTGCCATTAGGAACTTAAACCACCATGTCGCCAGTGGAGCGACTTAGAGCGTAGCTTCTGCAAGGAAAGAAGACCTGTTATGAGAATTCTCCTGGCCGCTCCCCGCGGCTTTTGTGCCGGCGTAAACATGGCAGTCGAGGCACTTGACCGCGCCCTTACCCTGATGGGCGCGCCGCTGTACGTCTTCCACGAGATCGTCCACAACCGGCACGTCGTCGACCGTTTTCGGGCCAAAGGCGCCGTCTTTGTCAACGACCTGACCGAAGTGCCTCCCGGCGGTAACGTGATGTATAGCGCCCACGGCGTTTCTCCTGCGGTGCACCGTTCGGCGGTCGAACGTGGCTTGAATGTCATCGACGCCACCTGTCCGCTCGTGCGCAAGGTGCACCACGAGGCCGTCCGTTTCGCCGAGTTGGGCTACACGATCGTGCTCATCGGGCACGACGGGCACGACGAGGTGGTTGGGACCCTGGGATACGTGCCCGGCGGCATGCACCTCGTTGAATGCCCGGAAGACGTCGACCGGCTCGACATCGCTGAGACGGAGAAGGTGGCCTATTTGACGCAGACGACGCTGAGCGTCGACGAGGCGAACGTCATCATCGAGCGCTTGAAGCGGCGCTACCCGCACTGTGTGGGCGCCCCCAAGGAAGACATCTGCTATGCCACGCAGAACCGGCAAGAGGCCCTCAAGCGGCTGCTGCCGTTGGGCGACGCGGTGCTGGTCGTTGGCAGCCGCAATAGCTCGAACAGCAACCGGCTGGTGGAAGTGGCCCACGAGTTTGGCTGCCCTGCCTGGCTGGTCGACGATGCTTCGGAACTGGAGCGCGCCTGGTTCGCGGGCAAGCAGACGCTCATCGTTACGGCCGGCGCCAGCGCCCCCGAAGATCTGGTGCGGCAGTGCGTCGCGGCGATCTGCGAATGGTTCGACGCATCGGTGGAGGAACACGCGGTAAGAGAAGAGCAGATCGAGTTTCCCCTTCCCCTGGAAGTTCGCTGAGGATCGCAACATGTCTTACGTCAACTTGAGCGGCACTTGTATTAGCGACGACGACCTGACCCAACTCGAAACACTCTCTGACGTCGACGTGCTCGACCTTTCGGGCACTTCGATCACCGACGCCGGCCTGGTGCACCTAAAGCGTCTCGGGCGGCTGCAAATGCTCGTACTCGACGGCACGCACGTCACCCCCGCCGGCCTCAGCGAGTTGCGCCATGCCTTGCCCGGCCTGGCGATTTTGGTATCAAAGTAAGCATGCTCTCGATTGAAGAAGCTCTCGATCACATTGCCAGGCACGCGCGGCCGCTCGATAGCGTGCAGGCGCCGATTGGCGAGGCCCTGGGTCGCGTGCTAGCCGAAGAGATCGCGAGCGACGTCGATTCGCCGCCGCACGACAAATCAATCGTCGATGGCTATGCCATCCGTGCGGCCGACGTGGCGGCCAGTGGTACGCGGCTGAAAGTTGTTGAGGAAGTGGTCGCGGGCGATGTGCCGCGGCAAGCGGTCGAGGCCGGCGGCGCCACGCGAATCATGACCGGCGCGCCGTTGCCTGACGGGGCCGACGCCGTCGTGATGGTGGAACAGACCGAGCACGTCGCGGTGGAAGGGGCTCCTCTGGGGCACGTGGTTATCCAATCTGAGCGCGTCATCGTCGGGCAAAACATTATGCGCCAGGCGTCGTCGATGCGCCGCGGTGAAACCGTGCTACAGGTCGGGCACCTGCTGCGGCCGGCGGAAATCGGCCTGCTGGCGGAGGTCGGCCGCACCGTGGCCTGCGTTGTTCGACAGCCCAAGGTGGCCGTACTTTCGACAGGCAACGAACTTGTTCCGCCCGACCAAACGCCGGTCGCAGGACAAATACGCAATTCCAACGGCGCCATGCTGCTGGCGTGCGCGCAGCGGGCCGGCGCACAGACAACCGACTTGGGCATCGGCCGCGATGACCACGAATCGCTCGGTGGCTTGATCGGAAAGGGATTGCAGTCCGACGTGCTGCTGATTTCGGGCGGCGTCTCGGCCGGCGTACTTGATCTCGTGCCGTCGGTGCTCGGTAAGCTAGGTGTGCGGCAGGTGTTTCACAAAGTCGCCGTCAAACCCGGCAAACCACTGTGGTTTGGCGTGCTTGAATCGAACAGTTCCACGAAACTCGTGTTTGGCTTGCCGGGTAACCCAGTCAGCAGCCTGGTGTGCTTCGAGCTCTTCGTGCGTCCGGCCTTAGCCGCTTTAAGCGGCGAATCATTTGAGCCCCGTCAAACGGTGGCCGCATCCCTGGCAGGCGGCTTCGACCAGCGCGGTGAACGGGTGACTTATTATCCCGCCCAGTTGAACGAGCACGTCGACGGTCGGGTCGTGGCGCCATTATCGTGGAAAGGCTCGGGCGATCTGCGCACCCTGGCCGCCGCCAACGCGCTGATCTGTTTTCCCGCCGGAACACGGCGGTTCGAAGCCGGAGAGACGGTGCAGGTCATG
>DASSFG010000834.1:0-2462 GCA_035694685.1 Pirellulales bacterium | reverse complement strand
GCGGATGCTCGACGCCATCCGACTGGTGAACCCCAACATCCGCTTCTACCAGGCCAGCTCGAGCGAAATGTTCGGCAAGGTCCACGAGACGCCACAACGTGAGACAACGCCTTTTCATCCCCGCAGTCCCTATGGCGTCGCCAAGGTCTACGGCCATTACATCACCGTGAACTATCGCGAGAGCTACGGCATGTATGCCTGCTCAGGCATCTTGTTCAATCACGAATCGCCGCGTCGTGGCCTGGAGTTCGTCACCCGAAAAATCACGCATGGCGTCGCCAAGATCAAGCTTGGGCTGGCCAAGGAATTGAGGCTGGGTAATCTACATGCCCGGCGCGACTGGGGATTTGCCGGCGATTATGTCCGCGCCATGTGGCTGATGCTGCAACAACGGGAAGCCGACGACTACGTGATTGGCACCGGCGAGACGCACAGCGTCGAGGAATTCGTGAATATCGCGTTCAGCCATGTCGGCTTGAATTGGCGCGATCATGTGGTGATCGACCCCAAATTTCACCGCCCGGCCGAGGTTGATCTGCTGTTGTCCGACCCCGCGAAAGCTCGCCGTGTATTGGGCTGGAAGCCGGAGGTGGGCTTCCAGCAGTTGGTGGCCATGATGGTGGCCGCCGACCTGGCGGCGCTATCGCGCGATCTGGCACCCACCAAGCGAATCGCCGCTTGAGCAAAAAGTTCCCTTCGCTGGAGCGAACGGCGGTATTGGTCAATCGTTTTATCTCCGCCGGTTCGGCGTCTATGAAGCCTATCACGGTCGCCTACCTGGGATTGCTCGACAACGATCGGGCGACCGGTACGCGCCGGGCCGAAGAGCATCTCACGCGCCTGGCTCAGGCGGTCGTGGACGCTTCGGGTTATGGACTGACCATCGAAATGCTTTCGGCGGGTGACGCCCCGGCCAGGCGCAATGTCAGCGCGGACGTAATCCGTACCGTGCTGCCGTTGGCCGGCAAGCCGCAGGCGCCCTGGAACGCGGTCTCGTGGCAGTTGCCCGATGCGCTGGCGCGCATTGACTTGGTCCATTTGCACGATGGTTACAGCCGCCTGGGCGAAGCCGCCCTGCTCGCCGCCAAGCAATCGAATCTGCCGATCTGCATCACCGAGTATGGGCTGACGGGCCACTGGTTGAGCACCGAGTTGGAGTTGACCGAACTCGCCGACGTGGTCGTGTGCCACTCCACCGAAGTGGCTCGGCGCTTGACGACCGCTCGCCCGGTGGAGGTGGTGCCTTGCGAGGTGGATCCCGGGCGACTTGGCGTGCCCGGCGTGCTGCCCAGGCAAGTGAGCCACGAATCCACCGGATACCAGATGGCGGGCCAACGGCTTTGCGCGCTCTATCAGCGTCTTCTCAGCGGCGCGCGGGAGGCTGCCGCATGAAGATTCTCGTACTCTCGAACCTCTATCCGCCCGACTTCATCGGCGGCTACGAGCTGTGTTGCCGGCAGGTCGTCGATGCCTTGCTGGCGCGTGGGCACGAAGTTCGAGTCTTGACCTCGTCGCCGCGGACGCCGTGTCCGATGGTCGACCACGTGCTCCGCCAATTTGAGCTGTCGAACTGCTACGACGCCCACGATGTCCTCAATAGCGTGCCGCTGACTCACGAGATGCACGAGGCCAAAGCCAGGTGGGTCAATGCGCACAACGTGCACGTCTTGGCCGACGTCTTGGAGCGGTTCCAGCCCGATGTCGTTTATCTCTGGAACCTGTTGGGGTTGGGCGGCTTGGGGCTGATCGGGTGTTTGCAATACTTGGACGTTCCCTGGGTGTGGTATCTGGGCGATTGCGTGCCATCGATGCTTTGCCGCAACAGCAGCGGAACCGTGCCGGCGCTGGCCGAGCAGTTCAGCCGCCGCGTGAAAGGCATTTACATGCCGGTCAGTCAGCGGGTCGCTGATGAGATCGAATCGGCCGGTGTACGGCTGAACGGCGAGGTCGAAATGGCGCCCAACTGGGTATTGGGCGAAGCACCGACTCCGCGAGACCGTTACTACTGTCCCGGTGAGAAGTTGCGGATTGTGTCGGCCGGACAAATGGGCCGACATAAGGGAATCGATCTTTTGATCGAAGCCGCGGCCTTGTTGCGGCAACAGGGCTACGCGCACTTCTCGATCGATTTGTTTGGCAAGGTCAGCGAATCGAGCCTGGCCGAACTGCCGAGAACGTTAGGCGTCGATAGGCATGTCACCTTTCGGGGCGTTTGTTCGCAGGAAGAACTCGTGGAGCGTTACCGGCGACATGAATACGACGTGTTCGCCTTTCCCACCTGGGAGCGTGAGCCCTTCGGTTGCGCTCCGTTGGAAGCCGCGGCGCATGGTTGCGTGATCGTAATGACGCAAAGTTGCGGCATCAGCGAATGGCTGGTTCACGATGTTCACTGTTTGAAGACCGCCCGCACTGCCGCGCATCTGGCCGATGTCTTTGGCCGAATGATGCAAGGGACGATTGCC
>DASSFG010000833.1:0-7634 GCA_035694685.1 Pirellulales bacterium | reverse complement strand
GCGCCTACGGCGGCGTCAGCGCGAGCGGCTGGGCGGGGCGACAGGGCGACTTTGCCGCTGCGCGGAGGCATCTCGAAGATATCTGATAAATGGCGCTTGGCTAGAGCAACGAACGCCAAGCTGATGCTCTCAATCGCGAATCGAGCAACCGGGAAACTCCCTCGCGAGCGCATCGTCGCAAGGCCCAAACGCCGCGCCAATTTCGTCCGGCTGCACTCCCTTTGGGACGGCAACGGTCACCATAAATACGGGATGCACATCATCTCCGCGAACCCGCTCGACTTTGGGCAAGATCGAATCGACCGGCTCAACTCCGGACGTCGGAGGGCGGAGCCGACGGAACAGCGGGGCCTTGTTTATCTGCTGATAGCTGGAAATCCAAACGTCTGTTGTTTGAGCAAGGTCAAGGACGTCCGCGCCGTTCTTCTCTACACGAACGTCCCCGTCGCCGGGCCAGATAGAGATTACCGGATCGCCCTTGTCGGAGCTCGCTATCTTGATGCTAAGAGGCTCAACGGTGAATGCCTCCTTAACCGAGACTTCCTCGCCTCTGTCCAAACAATAAAACACGCCTTCGGGCTCAACGTTGACCGTTAATGGCTGCGAGAAGTCATTCCGGATAGAAAACTGGTTCTGATGGCTCATCCGCCTCGCTCCTTAATCGAACAGCTTTGCAAGTTCCCGCAGTTGCACTGCGCGGCCCGGTGCGCTACGGTTGCTAGGCGTAATTCTGCTGATATGTTCATAACCTTCGGCGACGCTCAAAAGCCGCTCTTTGGTCCAGCCTCGCGCCAATAGTTCGTCTTTCGTGAATTCGGCCACCGTCTTCGTCACCTTCGCGGGATCCCAACCGAAGAGTTCACCCGCCTCCTTCAAACTAGCGCCCGCGGCGGCACGAATGCGTCCCGGTAGGTTGACCTCGCGGATCGTTTGAGGAATGCGCTCTGGGCTATCGCTCGCATTCACGCTTTAATCGGCTCCTCACGGCGCTGCCACAACCTCCAGTCTAGCGTCGAACGTCTGGGGACACCACCGTGCGTTCGATTGCCCATTGTCCGGGGCGCGGCGCGGGCGCGGCGAAATTAACTAGGGACCGCCCGCCCGCCGTTCAGCCGCACGCTGCCCCCAACCGTCACTGCTCGGTAAACGGGCGGGGTGGAGGCGGGTCGGGCGGCTGCTGCCAGTTCCAGTCGGTCTGGTACGTGATGAGTAACTGCGGAGTCTCCAGCCGCTCGCCGCCGCGCAACTTTGAGGTGAGCAGCGCGTTCAGCGTGCCCGAGGTGAGTAGGGTGCGCTCGACCGGCCAGGTCGGCCGGCCAGTGTGAATCATCAGGTCGATGCCTTTCACCAGGTAAGTGAAGTGCATCACGGGCCGTGCTTCCTGCGTCCAAAAGAGCGTCGAGTCGATACGGTCGTCGGCGTAGCGCCAGGCCGCAGACCATTCAGCCACGGCGCCGTTCAAAGTCAGTAAGTTGGTCCGCAAACCGTCGGCGTATTCAATGTGAAACAACACCGGTTCGGGCACAATCTCGGCTAGTGGTTTTCCGCCGCCTCGGCGGTCGCGCAGCCGAGCAAAACAGGCGTCGACGAGCGCCTGATCGTACAGTCGGCCGGCGGCGTCCCAGACCGCTTTCCCCTCGAGGCACGCGACCGCACGAATACCGGTTTCGCCGCCGGCACGGCGCTCGGCCAGCACCTGCAACATTTCCAGCCCGTGAAAGCCGTAGGTGTCGAGCGTGTGATACGAGACCCCCACGATCTCGCGAAGCTTCGCACCGCGCTCGACGTCGACAGGCGGATAACGCCAGACGACGGGCAACGACGAACCGGCCATCAACGGCGATCCCAGTTCCTTGGCGGTGTCGTAAATCCATTTGGCGTCTGGCCAGTTGTCGGCCAGGTGCTTATCGCAAAACACGGGCACGCTACGGCCGCTGGCCCGGAATACCGCCGCCACTTGTTCGAACATCTTTCGCTTGGGATAAATCGTCTGTCCGGTCGGAGAGAGGGGATAGTCGCCATGTTCCGCCACCAGCAGCACGCCATCGACGGCCAGCTTGTCGCCGCCAAGCGTCAAGGCATCGCGCACGTTGTCGTAGATCTTAAAGCCGTATTCTTCGGCCAGCTTGCGGCTCTTGTCGTTCGCGGGTACCTGGTCGGTGTAGAGCGACATCAGCCGCAGATCAGGCCGCTCGCCCTGGCCGTTCAGCGTATAACCTTCCAGCAGGCGGCTGACAATCACGTCGGCGTGTGAGTTGTGATTGTAGACCGTCACGAGCGCCGCGATCTGCTTAGGCTCGGCCATGGCCAACGACGCCAGTGACAAGGCCAACATTACGGCGAGCGACCACCTAGGGAACGGGCGAAGTACAAGTCCCGCCAATTGCCGCAACTGCGACCTTCTGTAGGGAATGCCCTTTGTACTACTAAGCCCTGATTTCTTCGCGCCCCGCGCAGATCGGCTCGGTCGTTTAACCGCAGGGCCAACGGCCCGCGCGATGGCAGAATCGCGCGGGCCGTTGGCCCTGCGGTTAAACGATGAGACCGTGCAATTGGTTGCGGCCGACGGCCGCGCCAGGGCGTTCCGCGGACTCGGAATTGACGACCCATCGCACTTCACGGAACGCCACGGAGGGCGTTCCCTACAGAGGCGTTGTAGTGCGGACTTCAGTTTCTGGTTGTTCATTACGGATGCCGCCACGGCTCTTGCCGTCGAAGAAAAGATCAAGTTGTCATCAAATCCGGCTCAATGGCAGCCCGAGCTTCCACGTATGCTGCCGAGTGCTCGAGTGCTTGCCACCACTCAGCGGCCTGTCGCTCGGTCCAAGGTTCGCCGAAACGGATGGCGCTCAGGGCATCGAGTAGCTCGGCCGCACTGGCCGGGCGATCTTGAACGTCTTTTGCCAGGCAGGCGGCGATTAAATCGTCGAGCTCGCGTGGAATTGCCAGGTCGGTGTGCTCCGATGGCCGTGGAGCGGGTGCATGCACGGTTTTTGCCAGCAGCTCGCTGATGTTCTTACCGGCAAAGATGTCTTTGCCCGTGAGCAGCTTGAACCCGACTGCCCCGAGCGAATAAATGTCGCTGCGGGCATCGACGGCGTGCCCGTCGAACAATCGCTCCGGCGACATATAGAGCGGAGTGCCCGCCACGACGCTGCTGCTGGTCAGTTCCACCGCTTCCGTACTCGCCATTTGCTTGACGAGGCCGAAGTCGAGCACTTTGACGACGTCGGACTCGCCGCCGCGGCAGCAGAGCATGATGTTTTGTGGCTTGATGTCGCGGTGCAGCAGATTCAAGCTATGGGCCTCGCGCAGCGAACCACAGACCTGCCGCAGAATAAAAACCACCCGCGCCGGCGGCAACGGACCGGCCAGCGTCACGACTTGCGTCAGGTTCAAGCCATCGACGTATTCCATCGCATAGTAAAAAACGCCGTCGGGCGTGCAGCCGTAATCGTAGATCTCAATCGTATTGGGGTGCCGCAACTGGCTGCTTAACTGCACTTCGCGCTCGAAGCGGGCGAGCATCTGCGGGTTGCTGCACTGCGGCTTGAGCACCTTCACCGCCGTGGGCCGTTTTAGCAGGCTGTGACGGGCGCGATACACCTGGCCCATGCCTCCTTCGCCGATCAGTTCTTCGAGCGTGTACTGGCCAAGCTGGCGCGCGGCGCGCACCTCGCGCCTTAAGCGGACAATCGAAAACGACGAGGCCACGACTGCCGCCAAAGCTACACCCAGCAGCGCCAAAATGCCGCCGAAAGCCACGTCGAGATATTTGAGCGGGGCGAACGCCTCCCAACGGTCGATTTCAATCGCGATCCCGAACTGATAGTCGGAGAGCCATTTCCACGCGCCTATGACCCGCACGCCGCGATAGTCGCGGTAACCCTGCATGTCGATTCCGTTTTCGCCTGCTACGGCGTGGGCGGCCATGCTCGTCAGCGGGCAAGCGGCCAGCGCACGAACGGGACGATAACCCTTCGTCATATCTCCACCGGGATCGCGCAGCGCGACGACGGTGGCCGATCGCGTTTTGGCGTTGGCGGGAATCAGGCCGATGCGGACCAGTTCGTCGTTGAAACGGCTCTCGGTGAGCATCACACCCTCGCGGTCGAAGGCATAACATTCACCCGTCTCGCCGGTGTAGACGTGCCCCAGCAGTTTATCCAGTTCACCGGCCCGGTCGATGTCGCGGACCATCAAAGCAGCCAATACTCGCTCGTCATCGCCGGTCACCGGGGTGATGAGCGTTAAATGAGGTGAATCAGAGAGTGGTGCGGCGCCACGCATAAGCCCCTCGGTAGGCCGTTCGAGGCACAAGATGGTCTCGCCGTTGAAGACGTGACTCAAAAGTCGGCCGGCGGTTGGCGTCGCCGTTCGGCCCAGGTGGACACCCTCCCGCGACGAATCCGCAATGACCGTTTGCGTTCGGTCCCAAAGCACGAAGTCGGGGTTGGACTGCGCGAGCTCGCCGAGCCGAGCTTGGATGGCGGCATGTTGAGGCGCCTCCACGAGTTGCTGCCTGGGGTCTTTTGCAGCGGCGACGGGCAACAGCTCATTGACCGCCTGCCCGAACGTCCGATCGGCCGACCACTCGCGCACACGGGCTTTTTTGCTCTCGATCCAAAGCTCGACCGCAGCGGCGTCGGCGTCGAGCATGCCGCGCAGCTTCTCGCCCAGAATCTGACGCAGCTTGGCCTCCGTGCCGCGATGCACCCAGATGCCAACCAGCGTTAGCAGCAAAATGGCGACCAACGCGCCTAGCGCCAATTGTCTCAGTGGCCGCGGTCTCGTCACGGCCGAAACAGCGCGTGCCAACAAAGAGCCCCCCGCGGCGAGCGGCTGCACGGTCAACGTCTGGCCGATGAGCGGCGCCGTGGCACCCGGAGCCGCGATCAACGTTTCGGTATCGTGATGGTCGAGCAGCGATTGCACTTCGGCCCGCAGCGCCCCGTCATCGCCACAGACCCGCTCGACGTACGAATGACGCAGCCCCGTCGGCAATTCGAGCGCGTCGAAGAACACCTGCTTGGCCCGTGCATGGAAGTCGCTGGTCACTCGCTGGGGCCCTTTTCCAACTCGCGCCGCAGCCAGGCACGGACCATCGTCCATTCGCTTTCGACCGTACGCTTCGATACGCCGAGCGACTCGGCCACTTCCGCCACTGTCATGCCGCCGAAGAACCGCAGTTCGACGATGGTCGCTTGTCGTGCGTCGATTGTGGCGAGTTTCTCCAACGCTTCGTCCACGGCCAGCAGATCTTCGTCGCGCTGGGGAGAGAGGGCCGCCGTTTCGTCGAGCTCGATGCGCTTGAAGCCGCCGCCATGCCGCGTGCGCCGCTTGCGCTTCGCGTGGTCGACTAGAATCCGCCGCATGGCCTTGGCGCCGATGGCCAGCACGTGCGTGCGACCTTGCCAATCGACCCGCTGCTGTTCGGCCAGCTTGAGAAACGCCTCGTGAACCAGGGCGGTGGGCTGCAGCGTATTGCCGGGCGACTCGCGCCGCAGGTACCGCCCAGCCACGCGGCGCAGCTCGTCGTACACCAGCGGCACGAGCTGGTCGACCATCCGGTCCGACGTTGCCAGCCCCGCGGAGATATGCCGCAGATCACGAGCCGTACGTTGTAAAGCCATCAGGGCGCTCCGATATCGCGAGAGGGCGGAAACGACGAGTCCGTCCGGACGCCGTTTTCCATTCTAACCGCCGTAGGGCGGAACAAGCGAGTGTAACGACCGTCCGCCCGGCTTTTTTCGGGGACGTCGTGGGCCGGCGCTAAGTAGACACGCGGAAGAAAGTATGCCCTGCGAATGGTGGCTGGGGCAGAGCTTGGCCATGCTGGATCCTAAAGACCGATTTGGCATTGCGGCCAAGCGATGCCCCGAAGCACCGCCCACCGGGGCATCGACGCGGCATAACGCTCAAGGCAAGTTCAACTGTCGAGCAGCCGCGTCTCTGCCCCGGCCACCGCCTATGTTGCCGGGCTTATATTCTTCGGCGTGCTTACTCAGTTCGTTCCTGCGGATTCCCGTATTTCTCTGCGGACTTGGACGCCATTCGTCGCGTTGTTGGTGGAGGGCAAAAGAAAGGACCAAACCACCATGCCAAAAGTACTGACACCTCACCTCCGCCGCTCAAAGACCGAACCCGCAGACGCCGCGACTTGCGTCTGCGCCGATCCGCTGCGCGATTATCTCGAGAAACTCCGAGATTATCCCATCCTATCTGCGGACGAAGAGACGGCCATTGCCGAACAGCTCCGCGACGTACGTCGCCGCCTGCGACGCATTTTGCTCGAAAACCCCTATATGTTGGCCGGCGCCGTCGACATTCTCAACCAGGTCTGCCAAGGCCAGCTTCGCGCCGATCGAACGTTGGAGACCACGGTCTTCGACCAGCAGGCGTATCGCGAGGCGACCAGCGGTCTGCCGCAGGTCGTTTGGCGGCTCCAGCGCGTCGTGGCCCGAAACCGTCGCGACGCCGCGCGGCTCGCTGATCCGCAGGCACCCGCCGCCGCCCGACATGTTTACGCCCAACGGCTAAACGCCCGAACTCGCGTCGCGGCGCCGGTTGCCTGGGAAACAAAACTGCGGCTCAAGGCGCTTTATCCGCTGTTGCAGCAATTGGCCGTTGTCGGAGGACGCGTGCAATGTTTGGAAGGAAGGCGCGATCCGCAGCCCGAAAAGCGGGCCGAGCTCGCACGGCTGATCGAGTTGACGGGCACCTGCCCGCGCCGTCTGAAGCGCTGGCTGAATCTGGCGGGTGCCCTGGCGGCGCGCTACGAAGCGCTCAAGCACCGCCTGGCGCGGCACAACCTGCGGTTGGTGGTTTCGGTCGCCAAGCATTATGCGCGCAAGGGGCCGGAGCTGCTCGACCTGATCCAGGAGGGCAACGCCGGCTTGTTGCGGGCGGTGGACAAGTTCGAGCCGCTGGGCTACCGCTTTACCACCTATGCCACCTGGTGGATTCGGCAAGCCATCTGGCGATCGCTGCTGGGCGAGAGCCGGCTGATTGCCTTGCCGCGAGAAAAGGTCCGGACGCTGCACCGGTTGCAAAAGACGCGCAAACAGTGGCTCAAGCAGCATGGCCGCGCCCCGACGATCGAAGAGGAGATCGAAGCCAGCGGCCTGTCTGACCGCGAGGCGCAACCGCTGCTGAAATTCGACCGACCGTTTTTGTCGCTCGACGTCGCTGCCCAGGACAGCGAAAATACGCTGGGCGACCTCGTGGAAGCCGACGGCGGCGAGCCGGCCCAAGACCTCGACCGCGAAGCGCTGTCGCGCCTCGTCAACGAGATGCTGGTCGATCTGAAAGAGCGCGAGCGGCAGGTGATCGAGTTGCGATTTGGCCTGCTCGACAAGCAGTTCCGCACGCTCGACGAAGTGGGCAAGCTGCTGGGTGTTTCGGGCGAACGGGTGCGGCAAATCGAGCGTCGCGCCGTCGACAAGCTGCGGAGTTGCAAGCGCCAGGCCAGCCTGCGGGCCTTTCTCGAACCGTGAGCGGCGTAGGGTGGGACAAGCGCGCCTTGGCGAGCGCCGGCCCATCAGTGGTGAATGACGAATGTCGAAATCCGAATGACGAAAGAAGCCCCAATGACGAAGCCCGAATGGCTCGCGGCCGCCAAAGCTTCGTCATTC
>DASSFG010000832.1:0-7925 GCA_035694685.1 Pirellulales bacterium | reverse complement strand
ACCGACACCAACGGCAACGGTGTGCTCGACTCCGGTGAAGCCGGCGTGGCCGGACGCACGGTGTTCCTCAACACCGACGGCAGCGGCACGGCAGATGGAACCAATCCCCAGACCGCCACAGACTCGAACGGCAATTATTATTTCCTGGGACTCGCGGCCGGAAGCGACCAGGTAATGGAGAGCGTTCCTGCGGGGACGACGTTGACGACTGCTTCTTCCCAAGCCGTCACGATAACGGCCGGACAATTGACCTCTGGCATCAATTTCGGCGAAGGAACGCCTGCATCGACGACCACACCCACCGGCGGCACGGCAACCATTTCCGGCACTGTGTTCGACGACCTCAATCTGAATGGTCAATTTGACGGCAGCGAGACGGGAATTGCCGGCCGCAAGGTGTTTCTCAACGTGGATGGCACGGGCGTGCCCGACGCCAACAATCCTTCGACCACCACCGACGCCAACGGCAACTTCTCGTTCCCGGGATTGGCGGCCGGCACCTACCAGGTCGATGAAGTACTGACTCCGACCGGCAGTGCGGTCATGACGAGCCAGCCGGTCAGGCTGACGTTGACCGCCGGGCAAAACGTTTCGGGCGTCATGCTCGGCAACGCTTTGGGCAGCAGCGTGGTGCCCATCATTCTGGCGCGCACCGATCCGCCGGCTGCCAGCGACGCCAACACGGCGTACATCGACGCGCTTTACCAGAGCGTTTTGGGCCATGCTCCCGACGCCGCCGGTTTGGCGTATTGGCAACAGCAGTTGACGTCGGGCGCTTCGCAGTTGAGCGTGGCACAAGGCGTTTGGCAATCGACCGAGCACCGCGGAATGCAGGTCGACCAGTTTTACGAGGAGTTTCTCGGCCGCCCGTCCGATCCCCAAGGCAAGGCTTTTTGGACCGCGGCGTTCAGCACCTGGGGCACGGAACAAATCGACGTCGCCGGTTTTCTTAGCTCGCAAGAGTTTCAAAACTTGAATCCCGGCAACACCGCGATGGTCGACGCCATGTACGACGGCATCGCCGAGCGGCCCGCCGATTCCGCCGGCGAAAGCTATTGGGTTAACCAACTCAACTCGGGCACCAGCCTGGTCGACGTGCTCTTCAATTTCATCTATGGGCAAGAAGCCAGCACGGCCGTCGTCGATTCGTTCTATGCTGATTTCCTGCACCGCACGCCCGACAGCGCCAGCCTGCAGGCCTATGTCAATGACCTCATGAACAAGACGCTCACGGCCGATCAAGTGGCCGAGCAAATCTTGTCCAGCAGCGAGTACTTTAACGACGTGACGGGCAATCCCGCGCCATCAATCTACAGCACCGCCAGCACGAGCTTTACGCAAGGCGTCGCGGGATCGTTCACGGTCCGCACCGGTGGCATCCCGGTGGGTACGATCACGGAAAGCGGCGCGTTGCCTAGCGGCGTCAGCTTCATCGACAACGGCGATGGCACGGCCACGCTCCTCGGCACGCCTGCTACCGGTAGCGGCGGCGTGTACAATTTGACGCTCAGCGCCGACAATGGAGGCGGTACGCCCGCCACTCAAAGCTTCGTGCTCACCGTGGACGGCGCGCCATCGATCACGCCGATTTCCGATACGTCATTTACAGTGGGCACGGCCGGAAGCATCAGCGTACAAACCGCTGGTTACCCGAAAGCCGCAATCAGCGCCACGGGGCTGCCAAGCGATGTAACACTGACCGACAACGGTAATGGCACCGCCACCATCGCCGGCACGCCCGCCGCCGCCGATGTAGGCAGCTACAACGTGAAGCTCACGGCTGCCAACGGCAGCGGCACGGCGGCCACGCAATCCTTTACACTTACGGTCGCCGGGGCGACGGCGGCACCCGCCTTTATCAGCGCCACGAATGCCGGCTTTGCCACGGGCGCCGGCGGCACGTTCACGGTAAGTGCGTCGGGCACGCCGACGGCTACGATCACCGATACCGATGCGTCGTTGCCCAGTGGCGTCAGCCTGGGCGCGAGCAGCGGAGGCAGCGCAACCCTGACGGTCGCTTCCACGACGCCGGCGGGCGTCTATACGTTGAACTTCAGCGCCACCAACGGTGTGGGCAGCGCGGTTTCGCAGCAGTTCACGCTCACGGTCGGCACCACTCCGGCTTTCACCAGCGCGAACAGCGCCAATTTCGCCAACAGCGCCGGCGGCACCTTCTCGATCACCACCTCGGGCTCGCCAGCCGCGACGATCACCGACACCGATGCCTCGCTGCCCAGCGGCGTTACGCTCGGCACGAGCGCAAGCGGCAGTGCCACCCTCAGCGTGGCGACCTCCACCGCTCCGGGCATTTACACGCTGAACCTAAGTGCCTCCAACGGCGTAGGCAGTCCGGTCTCGCAACAGTTTACGCTGACCATCGGCACGGCTCCGACCTTCACCAGTGCCGACAGCACCAGCTTCGCCAATAGTGCGGGCGGCACCTTCCCGATCACCACGTCGGGTGATCCAAACGCCGCCATCAGCGGGATCAATACGCCGCCGTCCGGCGTCGCCGTGAGCGACAACGGCAACGGCAGTGCCACGCTTACGGTTGCTTCATCGACCGCTCCCGGCATCTACACGCTTGACCTGAGTGCCACGAACGGCGTCGGTGGGGCCGTCACACAGCAGTTTACGCTGACCATCGGTACGGCGCCCGCCTTCACCAGCACCAATAGCGCCAACTTCGCCACCGGGGCCGGCGGGACGTTTACGATCACGACTTCGGGCGATCCCAATGCCACCATCACCGACACCGATGCCTCGTTGCCGACTGGCGTGACGCTGGGCACGAGCAGCAACGGTAGCGCCACGCTGACGGTCGATCCCTCGACGGCGGCGGGCGTCTACACGCTGAACCTCAGCGCGAACAACCACGTTGGCGCTGCCGTGACACAACAGTTCACGTTGACCATTGCCTAGTTGCTACGTAGGTTCCGCCACGACGGGGCTTGTCTGTATGCGATTGCGCCCGGTAATCGCGCACGGCTATTTAATGCGTGCTGACGGCGCTGCGTCGTAAGCGCAAGACGATGGCAACGATGCCCACGGCGGCGAGAATGCTTTTTCCTTGCTCGGGCCGCGTGCGTCCGATTAACGCGAGCCAATCGAACGAGGTACCGTCGGTTGCCGAGGCGGGCGAAGAAAGTTCGGAGCTGTAGCCGGCAAGAGCGCCGCTGGGGCGGTTCGATAGCACGGTACCAATCGCTGATCCCTCGTGAACGCCTTGCGGCGGGAATTCGCTTCGAGCAACCGGCATCGATGTGGACGCAAGGGCGCCGACGGCCGACCGTCGCGCCACCGCACGGGGCGGCACGGCAACCAGCCCTTTGTCATCGGGCCGGCCCTCAGGGACCACGCCGTTTAAGAATTGCCGCACACGGCCGCAGTAGCTGCCCGTCGTGAAACCGTTGCCCTCGCCCCACAGTACGCCGGCCAATTCGCCTTGGCGGTTGAAAATCGGCCCGCCCGAATCGCCCTGCCGGGCCACAGCTTCCAATTCGACCATTTCGCGCGGCAACCGCGTGTTCGGCGCCAGATAGTTCGTGCAACGTCCGCTGGCCAACCGATAGGGCCCTTGGCCATAGCCGGCGATCGACAGTAGCTCGCCCGGTTGCGGAGGCTGAGCGGCCAGCGGCACCGGTTTGACTTCCGGACGCCAGATGACCAGCGCCGCCAGGTCCCAATCGCGGTCGGCTTTGACCACGTGTGCCAGCGAGCGAAAGCCATCGGCGAACAACACGGTCGGCGGGCTGACGGCGTCGCCCACCACGTGCCAGTTCGTAAGGACCAGACCGTGCTTGCCATAAACGTCGACCAGCGTTCCGGAACCGTACGACGTGCTTCCTCGCTCGGGAACGATGATGCGCACTACCGCCGGATGCGGATGAATGTCTTCGGTGGGCAAGTTGGCGTCGGGGTCGCCACCAGGCGACGCAAACGGCCGCGCACGTTGCGGCGGCACGACGCCGATGTCGCGAAAGGAATCCGCCCGGACCGAGACGTCCAGGGTCAGACCGGCGAGCAGCGAAAGCAACACGCAGAACCGCTTCACGGGCACCCCTTCTTTACTTGGCGGGTTGCTGGCGGCGGCTTTCGCTGTTGACGATCAGCTTCAGAAGCTCTTGACGCAGGCGTGCGAGCTCCGCCTGCCGATCGCTGCTTTGTGGTTTGCTGTCTGACATGGCATCATGCGGCGATCGGTCGTCCGCCTTTGAGATCTGCTTGACGATGCGGAAAGTCCATTCCGCCAAGATACCGATCCTTGAGACGCTGCAACTCCGCGCGGACGGCGTTTTCCACAAGGCCGGTGAGTGTCAGCCGCGCGGGGTAACCGGCCAGGTAAACGGCGGCGTTGCGGGCCTCATCGAGCACTTCCGCCGAGAGGTAGAGCGTGGCTCTTACCTTCGGCTGGCATTTTGTGCGATCGTCGGCCATGCGTCGTCCTTTTTAACCGGTATCGGGCCATCACGGCTGGCAGCGCTCCACCGTACTTTCTCGGTTGACGCCCTGCCCTACGTTGCGGTGGGAATCGCAATCGTCTACCGGTAAGCGTCGGACGTTGGCGGACGATACCTGTAACGTCAGACGTTTCGGCCGCAAAGTTTACGCGTCTTGAAATCCCAACAGGTGAATCGCCGCAGTCGTATTGGCGGGATAAGCGTTACAATCGCTGCTCATTCAAGATCATTCTTCTTCAAGATTCTGGCGTGGGGCAAGGCGCGGCGCAACCGCTCAACCCCCGCGTCGGTTACGTTGGTGAATCGCAAGTCGACCGTTTCCAGTTTGCTCAGGCGGTAGAGATGAGGCAGCCCGGCGTCGCTAACGTCCGAGCTGGTCAGCACGACTTCGCGCACCCGCGGCAACAATTGTAGGCACGCCAGATCGTCATCTTTTACGGCGCTGCCACCCAAATACACGGCCATGATGTTTTCCACGGCATCGCGGCCCAGCCACTTCGCGATATGCTTCGTTACCTGCCGCGAGAACGCGTCCTCGTATTCGACGACGCCACCGACCCGATAGATCACCGCGTTGGCCTGGCGTTGCCGATGCATGCGTTCCGCCTCCCAACCGAGCCAGATCACAAAGGCCGTCACGGCGAGCAGCAGGGTCCGCAGGCGGTACTTCATCACGCGACAGCGGCCTGCACGGCCAAGTCATCGACCAGCCGCGGCAGGTTGCCAGCCTTGTCGAACGGTAGTTCGCGAAGATCGCTGAGCACTTCGAGATCGTTACGCTCGCGGGCTTCGCTCCAATATTTCTGCGAGCATTCGACTTCGGCCAGCGACAGCGTGTTGCGAATCCAGAGGATTTTGGCGTCGATTGGCTCGGTGAGGCCGATCGTGGGCAGTGCCGCGTCGAGAATCTCGCGGTCCGTCTCAAAATCGCAGGGCAGCATGCAGGCCGCCACGTTGCCGCTCGTCAGACAGTTGATGCGCGTTTTGACCGGGTCGATCTGCTTCATGGCTCGAGTGGTGCAGAACTCCACCAGCCCAATGCCCGAAGCGTTGCCGTGCGTTTCTTCCGTCAGGCCCCGAACGACGATGCGTTTGACCTTGGGATACTCGTCTTCGGCGGCCGAATGAAACTGGAACTTGCGCCCGACCACGTTCGTGTCGACTCCGGCGCCGCTGATGTTTTTGCCCAGTTCGTCGATGAACAGAATGTCGACAAGCTGGAAGGGAAGCTTGGGCATCCACTGCCGGGCCAGTTTCAAAAGCTCGCGTTCGCGGGCCTCGAGCTCGGCCGCGCCGACGGCCGCAATCTTGGCCGTCTCGTCGTAGCCGTTTTCCACGATGGCCAGTCCGGCCAAGATGTGGCACCGTTCGAGCACGTTGACGGCCACGCTGCGCACGATTTGCGGAAAGCTGTAATCGAGAATGGCCCGGTGATAAACCTTCGCCCCCTCGTGCTTGCCGAGGCCAATGAGCATCATCTTCATCAGGCCGCTTTCCACGTCGCCCACGAAGTCGGTGTGCGGCTTCACTCGGCCCACCACCAGCACGTGGTCGGCCTGCGAGGCGTGCTTGTCGAAATGCACGGGAAAGCCCTCGGCCGTCTGGCAAACGACGATCGTTTCCATGCTGGCCTTGATTGGGCAGCCGCAATACTCCTCGGTAATGCCGTAGCCCTCGATGATGCCGCGTTGTCCCTCGGCCGTGCCGCCGCCGTGGCTGCCCATGGCCGGCACGATGAAGGGCTTGGCGCCCAGCTTCTGAAAGAACTGCACCGCCGCCTTGATAATTATCTTGATATTGGCGATGCCACGGCTGCCGGCGGTAATCGCCACCGTCTGGCCCGGCTTCACCTGGCGTTCCAGGCCCAGCCTGCCCAACTCAGCCTGCACCGTGGCGGGGATGTCTGTGACGCGCGGCGCTTCGAACTTCTGTCGGACGCGGAAAAATTTGGCATAGGAATACGGGCGGGTCGGGACAGACATGCGGATCTCCGGGAGGGACTTTAGCTTACCCTGATCTTAACGCGGGTAGACGGTAGGTGGTAGACGGTAGACGGGGCGAAAAACGTCCCACCTCGTCCGGTTGGCGCCGGCAGCGCTCGTAGAGCGCATTCAAGGTGGTTTTCGTGTATGTGCGGTTTCCAGCAGCTTCTTGGCGCGGTCGATAAAGAATTCAATGAATTCGGGCTCATGGCGGCGCCCAAAGAACATCTCTACATTTAACCAGATTGGCCCGTCATCCAATCGAAGTCGTACGTCGCCGTGGATAGACGCACGAATGCCGGCTTCGGTGAGCACCGTGGCGCAATGCGCGACGAAGGATCGCATGGATCCCAGCCCCTCGCGCACGGCGCGACGGGCTTCTGGCGTGTTTATGCGGCGAAGTCGTCGAATGGCGACTTCACGCACGTATTCATCGCGGTCGTCAAGTAGCGCGACTATCTCATTGGTCTCGTCATCGGAAAACAGGGTTACAGCGAAATGCAGAGCATCGAATCGCTCAAGGTCAACCAACTTTTCCGCGGTTTGAAGAAGCCTTCGGGCTGTATCGATGTCCTGCGTCGTTCGCACGGGAGTGTCGAAGTCCGCTGGCATCTTGTACAAAAACGGCTCGTCGCATTCGACTTGCCGAGATATGGCGGCGACGAAACGATCGAGGCTGCGGAACTTGATCGCCGCGTTGTCGTCATGGTTCACCTGCACGATGTAACCACAAAGCGGCTCATTACAACAGATACACCACGGGTTCGAGTCGTTGTTTTCAACGATCGGCAAATATCCCCAGCGCTGCGGAATGCCGAATGCTCGCATTCCTTCCAGATAAGCCAGCGAAGCCGACGTGGAACGGATGTCTAACACACCGTTTCTGAGCGATGCACCATTGCACGTTTGGTAAAGGTCAACAACCTCTTTTGGAATTGCTAGCTTGGCAGCCTTCGAGAATGCGTCGATCTCGGAGCGAGTAGCTGGCGGCGCCGCTTGAACGTCAGGCAATTGCAAAAGTTTATCTAAAGCATCCACGTAAGAATGGCTCGAAGTGATTCTGATGCGTAGGGCAGCCACGAGGGATGCCAACTGATCCGCATGTATGGGCCGCTCTGCTTCCGCAGGCGACTCATCGCTCATTGCGCGTCGCTCATCTCCCACCCCGTCTACCGTCTACGACCTACCGTCTACCTACTTCAAATCCACCGACCAATAGGCGTTGTCCAAAAACGTCTTCCAGCTCTCGTACTTGGGATTGCCTAGCTTGACGGACAAGAGCGGGCTGCGCTTGGGGCGGACGGGCGGGCGGATGAGCTGCATGCTGGCCTCGTGGGGTGTGCGTCCGCCCTTTTTGACGTTGCACTTCACGCAACTGCAAACGATGTTCTCCCAGCTTGTCTCGCCGCCGCGGCTGCGCGGCACGACGTGGTCGAGGCTCAACTCACTGGTCGGAAACCGCTTGCCGCAGTATTGGCAGCGG
>DASSFG010000831.1:0-2953 GCA_035694685.1 Pirellulales bacterium | reverse complement strand
AGCTTGAGAAGCTGCGGGGTCAATGGATCGCCGATGCCGATCTCGGTGGCCGCGACAAAGACCGGCGTGGTCTCCCCGACGACCTGGATCGTCGTCGCGCGGCGATTGGCCATTACCTGATTGATGCCGATCGAGGCAATCAGGCCGCAACCCAGGGCCAGAGCGAGCAAGAGTATCGACTTGGGACGCATGTTTTCTCTTCAGGCTGGAAAGGCTCACCTACCACGTAGCCGTTCGACCATCGTCGTTACATTCGGCAGGTTCGCAACAGACACTCGAAAGCGACTTCCGACGGCGCACCAATCGTTTTCTCCGCTACAGGCGGACGCCTCTGGTACACAGGATGCTCTTCGCGCAACTAAATCAACATTCCCGATAAGGCAAAATAGAGAATCGTGCCGATGGCGATCGGAATGCCGTAAGGCAAAAGCAGCATGGAGCTTTTTCGCTGGGCCGCGATGGCCGCCAGTTGTTCGGGCTGCCGGATGGTGGCGATCTCGCTGACGATCATTAGAAACTGGTTCTGGTGTTTTTCCCAACCGCTCTTCCAGAGCACCATGCCCACGGCGATGATCCCGCCGATGATGGCGGAAAGGCCGAACGAATAGGCCGTCGTCGTTGTCCAGACCCAGGCCCCTACGCCGGCCAGTAACTTGACGTCGCCTGCGCCCATGCCGCCGATGGCGTACAAGGGTAGCAACATCGCAAGCCCGGCGAGCGTGCCCAACAGGCTGTATCCGAGCCCTTCCCATCCGAACGCCACCCCGCTATAGATCCAGCCGCTGACGATGAACGGAAAGGTGAGCCAGTTCGGCACTTTCAGCTTCCAACCGTCGATGGCCGCCGCCACGATCAGCGCCACCGTGACAAACCAAATTGGCCAATGCTTGCCGGCCAAGAACCAGAAATCTTGATGACTGAACACTGCGTTTCTCCTCGATGTCAGGTGCGCAGGCAGAGCAAGTAATTGAGACCTGCGGCGACCAATGCCAGCAAGGTCATGATTGCCTGCACCGCGATGGCGCTGTCGATCGGTAAAGCGGGATACATGGGTGTCACTTCTCGGTTCCTGCGCCCTCACGAGGCGCATGCCTCTACCGACAAGCGTAGGTCAAAAAACCGGGCGAGGCGCTCGAAGGTGCGAATTATCGGCGCCATCATCCGCCGCAACCGCATAAACCGACTCAATGATCGGATTTGCAATTTGCAATTTGCAATTTGCAATAGTCGGTCGGTTGGTCGTTTCATTGCAAATTGCAAATTGAAAAATGCAAATTGCAAATTGATTTAGAAGCCCGGTAGTAGTGGAGAGATCAATGCGGCGTAGCGTCGTACGACGTTTTCGTGCGCCCGCCATGGTTGCCGGCTTACACCACGGCGACCGCCTCGTTTCTTGCCTCGCGGGCCGCAACCTCGTTGCGAACCAACTGCTCGGCGACTGGTTCTGGCTTGACGATCAGCAGCGAACGGTCCGAGGTGTGTAAGACCTTTTCCGCCGTGTTGCCGATGAGCAAACCGGATAATCCGCGGCGGCCGACACTGCCCATCACGATCAAACCTGCATCGAGCCGCCGGGCCGTCGAGTTGATGACCTGATGGGGAATGCCTTGCACCACGTGCAGGGTGGCGGTGGTCTGGTCGATGCCCAACTTCTCCAACGCTTGCTCCAGCTTCCACAGCGCCGCACGTCGCGCGCGGCGCCGGTAATAACTCAGCTCCGCACGGGTGTCGTCGGAAAGAGGCGGCATGCCGTACAACTCTTCCGTGTCGTAAACGTGCAACAGGTGCAGCTTCGCGCCCAACGCCGACGAGAGCTTCGCGGCCATCGACAAGAGCCGGTCGCTGATGGGCGAAAAGTCGAGAGGCGCCAGGATTGCTTGAGTGCTCTCGAGATCGCCTGCCCGCGCTACCCAAACCGGCACGGGGCAGGTCCGTGCGAGCCGCGTGGCCGTGCTACCGATTAAGACCCGCTTGACCGCCGCCATGCCGCGAGTGCCAACCACCACCAGGTCGAACTGCTGCTCCTTCACGGCGTCGATAATCGCCATGTACGGGACGCCCACGAGCACCTCCGTCGAAAGTTCAACTCCTGCCTCGCGGTATTCCGCGGCGAGTGCCTGCAATCGCTGTTCAGCGTCGTCGCGCAGCTCGTTTTGCAGGCGCGACAGATCGGCGGCCAGTGGTTCCCAACCGGTGCCGTAATCGAGCATGGCGAACGACATCGGCACGTCGCGCACGACGTGGGCCAGCGTGATCTTTGCCCGGCAACGACGAGCAAGCGCCACGGCCATCTTCAGCCCCGCGGCGGCGGACTCGGAAAAATCGGTGGCACAGAGAACGTTACGAAAGACGCCGACGGTGTTCATGGCACAGTTCCTCACTCGAAGCTGAATTCCCGACATCATCAAAAGGCAGTTCATGTGCCAAATGGTTTTCGGAGGCCGCCGCGCGTGCAGACGGCAATTTTGCCGCGGAAATGCCTGCTTGAGGCAACCGGGTCGAGGCTGGGAACAACATTCGGCCTGAGTTGCGTGCGTTATCGCACAATGCCGCACACCCGAGGCGGTGATCGTCAGCGACCGGACGTGTCGCGCGGGCTGCGCTTCTCGATCGGTCGCGACCGGTAGCGATTGAGGTTCAGCTTCTTTTGCAACTGCGGGAATTTTGTGGCGGGCATCCGCACGCCTTTCTTGTCGCGTTGAGCCATTTTCACCTCTCGAGACGGCCCACGAAAATCGGGATTCCTGCCTGTAGGGAACGCCCTCTGTACTACCAAGCCCCAATTTCTTTGCGCCCCGCGAAGATCGGCTCGGTCGTTTAACCCTATTTTCCGCGGGTCACCGCACGCTGCAACAAGCAGCGGGCGGGAGCGCAGTGGGCTCACGGCCCACGCGGAAGTATTTGACTTAGGATTTGGGCCGGAGAAGGAAAACCGAGGTGCTGAAGCAGCTCG
>DASSFG010000830.1:0-4047 GCA_035694685.1 Pirellulales bacterium | reverse complement strand
AACCCTCCGGATCCGCGACCTATCGGCGGAGGTCCGCGGACAGGGGCCTTGAGCCGGATGAGACCTATCACATCGCGAACGCATCGGCGATGCAGGGCAAACTCGAGCACGACCCGAGGAATGATCCGCCGCCCGATTTAGCAGTCGAGGTCGACTTGCGACGACCATCGAGCCGACGCATGCGAATTTACGCGGCACTTCATGTCCCTGAAGTTTGGAAATACGACGGTCAGGCGATGCGGTTCTTTGCTCTTGGGACGAACGGCAAATACAATGAGATCGCGCACAGCCTTTCGTTTCCCTTTCTCACTCCGGCGGATATCGATCGCTTCCTCGGCCGACTTGCCTATGAGCGGAGCAACGTCGTGATTGCCGCCTTTGGCAAGTGGGCCAAAGCCGAGCACAAAAAGCTGACGCCGCGCAAGCAGCGTAAGAAGAAGTCGCCGTAACAATCCAATCCAAAATCCAAAATCCCAAATCCAAAATCGCCATGCCTCCTCACACCAACAACTTCCCCAAACTACACAACGCCGCCTGGCCGGGCGTGGTCGGCAAAGGCCCCGACTCGGAACCGGCGATCGACCTCGATACGATGCTCGATTTGACGGCGGCCGCCGAAGTCGACGGCGTCAAGTTCGACGGCGCCGATCTGTTTCTCTACGCGCCGCACATCGACATCGACGCATCGGACGACGAACTGAAGAAGTTGGCCGATAAGGCCAGTTCGCGAAATCTCGTCTATGGCACCGTCACCGCGCCCATCTGGCCGCCTACAGGCGGAGGCTCGGCAATGGGAACCGCCGAAGACCGCAAGAACTTTCTCCAACAAGTGCGCAAGGGCTGCCGCATCGCAAAACGACTGCGCGAGCTGGGCGTGCGGCCCTATGGTATCGTGCGGATCGATTCGGCCGCCAGCCCGTCGGAGTGGCGCAAGGATCCGGAGGGGAACACCAAGCGCATCGCCGAAACGTTCCGCGAAGCCTGCACGATCGCCGAAGATTATGGCGAGCGGCTGGCGGCCGAGGGCGAAATCTGCTGGGGCGGCATGCACAGTTGGCGGTCGATGGTGCGGCTGTTGGAAATGGTCGATCGACCGCAAACGCTCGGCTTTCAGGCAGACATGGCCCATACGTTGTTGTACCTGCTGGGCTACAACGCGCCGGAAGACGCCATCTTGCCCGCAGGCTACGATTGGAAAGACGAGCAAAAACTCGCCGACGGGCTAAAGAAGCTGACGGCGGCATTGCGGCCGTGGACGATTGATTTTCACGTCGCGCAGAACGACGCCACCGTTTTCGGTTCGGGCTCGCACGACAAGACCGGGCGGCACTGCTTGCCGAACGACCCGGGCGGCAAGCTCAACATTGCCCGCGACGCCGGCTATTGGCTGCGTGACGAACACGGTCAGTTGACCAAGAAGTTTCGCCACATCTGTTGGGACGGCTGCATGTTCCCGAATGCCGTCATGATGAAGCCGGAAACCTGGAACAGCATTCTCGCCGCCATGATCTCCGTGCGCGATGCCCACGGCTGGCGGGAGTAGTTGCCTTATAAGAAGCGCTTATCGCACCCGATCCCTACGACTGCGGCCACGCAGAGCACGATGGCCGGGCCACAACAGTCGGCATTTCGCATGGCGTCCCCCGACGTTTATTGGAGAGTGGCGATTCGGCTTCGGATCAACGAATAGGACATTATGTCTTCAGTGCGATTGTGCGGCAACGCCGGATCACCCTTGCCTAGGCCGCGCCGGCAGTCCAACGCTCTTGTTCGCCTGGACGTGGGGCTACGGAGTTTTCTCCCAAACCTCGACGTGTGCTTCCAGGCAGACGATGGCAACCAGTCCGCGGCACCGCTATTTTGGAGCCGGTTCAGCGAACAAGAAATAGGTACTGTCGGCGTTGTGCCAGTTGGTGTCGTCCAAGCCGCGCACTGACTTCCAGACGTTCTTGCCGTCATATTCAGCGAACGTGTCGAGGTGGGAAAAACGGGCCAAAGCAGAGTGCCAGCGAGGCCCCTCATCCGTTTTGCGCGCTTCGAGGACCAAGAACACTTCCGGGTCGGTCCCCACCTGGCAAACAAACGCAAACAGGGCGCCGTCCCGCGACTTCGGGATCGGTGCTCTCGTAGCGGTAAAGCGGTGACCGACATCACCGCTTACGCTATTTGCCGATTTACGTGTAATCATGCTTTCACCCAAATTTTTTCGCCCGACCACGGCTGGTGCCCCGGCCCGGCTGCCCATGCTGAACTGAAACCGTCGGCTCATGGGGTTGATTATCGGGCCGGTAGCCAATGGCCGCAAGCAGTGCTCGACCTCGCACAAAAATGCTCACCTGCAAGAGACGAACGATGCGCGTTGGGCAATCGGCATTCATGCCGGCAAAGGAAACCTGCGCGGGTGGCATCGTCGGCTAACCGCCGTAAACTGAACCGAAACCGCCGAGTCCTTCGCGGATTTTAACTGTCCGATCAGCGATCGGCGCTCGGCGAATTGTGCGGTGGGGCATCGACCCCAGTCGCGAAGCTGCATCGGCGTGTCAGACCGCCAGCAGAGAGCGTTGATGTCAAGCACGGTTGAGGGGACGAGATAACTTGAATCTGAAATCCTAGCTGCGATAATCACAGAATCCTCTAACGTTTCGGGGCGAACGAATCGTAGGAGTCATTCGTGTAAAGCCCAGTGCGGCCCTTGTGACATCGGAGGCCGGTGCCTTTATCCGCGTGGGCGATCGAACGGAAGCCATGCGACCGCAGCAGGTAAGCACGCTTGCGTGCTGCAAATGAGGCCGGATCCGACCTCGATCTATCGAACGAGCTTGCGGATTTGAGGCGGAGATTTGACGAATTCCAACAAATTCACGGCGCCAATCAGATTCCGCGGAAAGAAATGTCGGTTGAGCAACGCCGATGCGCGCAGTGCGGCACGAAGCTGACGGCCGATGGCCCCAACGGTCTCTGTCCGGCCTGTGGCTCGAAACTGCATCCCGAAAACCCCGCGGCCCCGAACCTCGCGGTGACTTCGCCTTGGGGATCGCGTTTCTCCGCGCCGAAGACCGAAGAGTTGGCCTGCTACTTTCCGCAGCTCGAAATTACCGAACTGCTCGGCCAGGGCGGCATGGGCGCGGTCTACAAAGCGAGGCAGCTTACGCTCGACCGGCTAGTGGCCGTCAAGATTTTGCCGGCGGAGGTCGCCGGCGACCCGGCGTTTGCCGAACGGTTTACGCGCGAGGCCCGGGCATTGGCCCGGCTCAACCACCCGAACATTGTAGGCATCCATGACTTCGGGCAGGCCGGCGGCCTCTATTATTTCGTCATGGAATATGTCGATGGCGACAGCCTGCGGCAGCTCGTGGCTAAGAAAGAGAGCTCGGTGCGGCAAACGTTGGCCTTAGTGCCGCAAATGTGCGATGCGTTGCAATTCGCTCACGACGAAGGGATCGTGCATCGCGACATCAAGCCCGAGAACATTCTCATCGACAAACGGGGCCGCGTGAAAGTTGCCGACTTCGGCCTGGCGAAACTGCTGGGCCGCTCGGCCGACGAGGCGACGCTGACGCGCGTCGAGCAGGTCATGGGCACGCCGCTCTACATGGCCCCCGAGCAAATGCAAGGCTCGCACGCCGTCGACCATCGGGCAGACATTTATTCCTTGGGCGTCGTGTTCTACGAGATGCTCACCGGCGAGTTGCCCCTGGGCCGCTTCGCTCCGCCGTCACAAAAGGTTGAGGTGGACATGCGGCTCGACGAGGTGGTGCTCAGGGCGCTGGAGCGTGAACCAGACCGGCGCTATCAGCATGCCAGTGACCTGAAGACGGACGTGGAAGCAATTGCTTCGCAAAGACAGGCCGTTGCTCTTCAGGCTGCGCGTGAACCACTGCCGATGGGCCGCGACGAGCCGGCGGGGCAGCGCGGCGATCGCGTGCTGCTCGACGCGGCGGACCGCTCCACGCGGCCCCTTCAACGACTTGGCTTGCTCCTCGTCGGAGTGGTCCTGCTGCTGTGGGGCGCCGGGCTGCTTCTGCGGATTCCTTACTTCGTCTCAAA
>DASSFG010000829.1:0-8435 GCA_035694685.1 Pirellulales bacterium | reverse complement strand
ATCGCATGAATGCTGCCACTCAGGCTACGTCGGCACTCGTCTTGCTCGACGACGTCAGCATGACCTACCGCGGGGCAATCTCCGCGCTCGGTCGCGTCAGCTTGACGGTACGCGAGGGCGAGTTCGTCTCGCTCGTTGGGCCCTCGGGCTGCGGTAAGTCGACGCTGCTGCGTCTGGTGGCCGGCCTGGTTTCTCCAACGCAGGGCCGAGCGACCGTCGCGGGAGCTATGCCGCGAGACGCTCGTCGGCAGGTGCGATTCTCCTTTGTCTTTCAAGACGCCACGCTGCTGCCGTGGCGCAGCGCCGAACGGAACGTCACGCTGCCGCTCGAATTAGCCGGCGTCAGCCGTGCAGCACGACGAGAGAAAGCGCGCTCGACTCTCGGTCTCGTGGGGCTTGGCGACTTCGCCGGCAGGCGGCCGAGCCAACTGTCGGGCGGAATGCGCATGCGCGTGTCGCTGGCGCGAGCGCTGGTGACCGATCCACAGATTATTCTGCTCGACGAGCCATTCGGCGCTCTTGACGACATGACCCGGCAAGCACTGAACGAAGAATTGCTGGTGCTTTGGCAACGCCGCTCATGGACGGCGCTGTTTGTAACGCACAACATCGCGGAGGCGGCGTTCTTGAGCACGCGAATCGTGGTGCTCAGTCCGCGACCGGGCACCATCGTGGCCGACGTGCCGGTGCCGTTCGGCAGACAGCGAGGATCCGAGCTGCGGAGCGAGCCGGAATTCGCGCGTTTCGTCGGCCAGGTGGCCTCCTTGCTGCAAAGGGGGACTGCGTGAAACGCCTCTTCCGCTGGTCGCTCGAATACGCCGCGCCGCCAGTGGCCTTGCTGGTGGTCATAGTGGCGGCCTGGCACGTGTTGGTCGTCGCGTTCGGCGTCAAGCGTTATGTCGTGCCCCTGCCCAGCCAGGTGTTGGCAGCGGGCTGGGAGCGCCGCGATGCTCTCGTTTCCGCGGCGACGATGACCGGAGAGGCGGCGCTGGCGGGGTTCGCTCTCAGCCTGCTCGTGGGTTTTGCGGTGGCCTGCCTTTTTTCGCAGTCGCGGGTCATCGAGCGCAGCATTTATCCCTACGCCATCTTCTTACAAACGGTGCCGATCGTGGCCATTGCACCGTTGATCGTCGGCTGGTTCGGTTACGGCTTGCGCAGCGTGGTGGTGGTGGCTTTCATCATCAGCATCTTCCCCATCATCACCAATGCCACGGCCGGACTGACTTCCATCGATACCAACCTGCTCGAATTATTTGAGCTGGCAGGGGCCAATCGTTGGCAAATGCTCGTCAAGCTACGACTGCCCGGCAGCGTCCCGCATTTGGTAACCGGGGCTCGTATTTCGGCCGGACTTTCCGTGGTGGGCGCCATCGTGGGCGAGATTTTCGCGGGCGCCGGAGCGGACCGCTCGGGGTTGGGTTCGTTCATCCAACGCACGAGCGGTCAATTGCGCACGGACGAGCTCTTTGCCGCCGTACTGATCTCAGCCGTACTCGGCATGATGATCTTCGGTACGGTGAGCATCCTCGGCCGGTTGATCATCCGCTGGTGGAGCGGCACCTGACTCAGCGGCACTGCGCCCGCGTCGTGGCAGGCGTCCCGCCTGCCTTATGCGTTAGGCTAGTGCCTTGTCCGCCCTTAAACGTCGGGGTGGAGATATCTCTCGGTCTCTGTAGGGAACGCCCTCCGTGGCGTTCCGTGGACTGCGGGTTTGACGTCGCCTGGCTATTCACGGAACGCCACGGAGGGCGTTCCCTACAGATGCCAACCCATGGCGTTCCAGACCGTGAAGGCGATCTTGAGAGCCTGCTCCAGTTCAGCTTCCGCGGCATCGGCGCCCAGCGGGGTCCAGAGCGGCTCGACAAATTCGAGAAACGTTTCGGAGATTTTCCGCCTCGAGAGTTTTTCGTTTCGGTTCTGGTTCAGGCTTCGTGCCATGCTTCGCCTCCAGCGATTGGCGGGCGGATCTCGGCGGGACGGCAGCTTAACACAAAACCTTGCGCCGGCAATGGCCTGCTGGAAGGACGGTGCCGCCGAAATCCCGGCTTCGCATGAGGTTGACGCGGGTGGTCGTGCATCGACTAAACTAACGCTAGGGGTGCGTTAGGGCGGGAAATGGCAAAGAAAAGGAAACCGCTGAATGGCTCATCAGCACCACAGCTTTTCGAGGCAACGTTGGGGACAGCGGGGGCCGTGGTGAAAGGGCGAGCGATCACGCAACCCGAGGCGGAAGCAAGGAGGCGAGCTGGCCTGGACGTCCTGGTCTGCGGGAGAATCTTAGCCGCGAACCGAAAACTGGCGGCCGAGATCGAACGTAATGCCAACGGCAACTGCCGACGTTGCCCGCCCCATGCTGGAAGCGGGCCGAAGGCGCTGCCACATTATCAACCTGATCCGCGACCACCGGCCGGACATACGTTTTATGAAACGCCAAATCGACGCGCGGTGTAAAGCGATTATGAAATTCTTCACGCCCGAACTTTATCTGAAGTTCAACTCACCGGACGACGACGTCGCGGACCAGGCGGACCAAGAATGGGAAGCCGCGGTCAAAGCATACCAGAAACATCTGGACCACCTGCGCGATCATATTCCGCAGCAGGTGAGGAGTCTCTCAGAACTTTGTCTGCACGACTGCGAAGTGTTGGCTTGGGACGAGGCTATGGAACCGGACCCGCGGCTTTCGGCGGGGCCGCTTCCCGTCTGGTCGGCCTTCAGCGTCTTATCGTTGCGGCGCGAGGGCGAGGTGCTGTCACTGAACTACGTGCTTTGGGACAAGATTCGCCACTGCGCGGCACCAGATGATTGGCCGTTTTCGGATTCGCGGCCGTGCTGGTTGTATGACGAGATCGACGTCGCTCAGGGGCCTGGCAAGTTTCTACAGCGAATCCTGTTCAGCGACGGAGCAACCGCAGAAATCCCGTTCGCCATCGTCTTGATCCATGCGATCGCGTGGCAGTCGGCGCAGCGGCACAGCTTGCCTCAGCGCGCGTAGAACAAACGTGCCCGTTCCTGGCTTGTGGAAGCCGAGTGCGACAGGCAATGCTTAGTTCTCAAAGCGCTCGATGAGGCGTTACAATGCGGACTGACGATAGCGGAAGCGACGGAACTGGTTCGGGAGCTTCGCGCGTTATTGGAGCACATTCGATGATTGGAAAGAGAAAACTAAGCGAGATTCGCGCGGGCCTTGTGAAAGCGTGTGCGAAAGCGGGCGTCGATCCCGCGGTTTGGATGGAACAAGAGATTAGCAAGGCCAATCGCGCCCAGCCTCGGAATAATGCTGAAATCGAAACCCTCATGTTGGTTCGCGACGGCTTGCGAAGCGCCGCCAAGCGGCTGCAACGCGCACAAGCACGTTCCAAATGAAAGCACCCGCGGTTTTAAGAGGCAAGTGACACGACGGCGACGGCGATGCGGAAAGTACGCGCTTCCTTGCGCGGGGCGTCGGACGCGCCTCTTGTAAGTTCTACCGACCCAGGTAGCTTAATCATCCAGGACGCTTTACACCCGGAGACCAACCATGCGCGACGATCTGAAAAGTTTACTGCCTAAGACCGATTTCACGCGTCGGGGTTTTGTGATGACGACACTCGCCGGCGGCTTCGCGTTGGCCGTGCGGCCAGTTTCAGCCGATACGATTACGACCAATACCGAGGGCCTGGAAGCGGGAGAAGTGAAAATCGAAACGGCCGACGGCCAGATGCCGGCGTACCGTGCGCTGCCCGAAAAAGGAGGGCCGTTTCCGGTCGTGCTCGTGGTGCAGGAAATCTTCGGTGTTCACGAACACATCAAAGACATTTGCCGGCGACTGGCTAAAAAAGGCTACCTGGCCATTGCACCGGAGTTATACGCCCGGCAAGGCGACGTGTCGAAGATCAGCGACTTCCGTGAAATCTTTTCCAAGGTCGTCTCCAAGGTGCCTGACGAACAGGTGATGTCCGATCTCGACGCGTCGGTCGCCTGGGCCGAGAAGTCGAAGAAGGGCGACATAGCGCGGCTGGGCATCACTGGCTTTTGCTGGGGCGGGCGGATCGTCTGGCTCTATGCCGCCCACAACCCGAACTTGAAGGCCGGTGTCGCCTGGTATGGCCGGCTGACCGGCGACAAAGACGATTTGCACCCCAAGCATCCGATTGACGTGGCGGCTTCGCTCAAGTGCCCGGTGCTTGGCCTGTACGGCGGCGCCGATCAGGGCATACCGACCGAGTCGGTGGAGAAAATGCGCGAAGCCCTGAAAGACGCCAAGCAACCGTCGGAAATCGTCGTCTATCCTGACACTCCGCACGCCTTCTTCGCCGACTATCGTCCCAGCTATCGCCAGCAGCCCGCCGAAGACGGCTGGAAGCGCATGCTCAAGTGGTTTGATGAAAACGGCGTCAAGTGACGCGTTGGCAGGTCACGCTTTCCAGCCTGAGGGCCGTCAGCCTGAGCAGGCGGGCGCCGACACCACAACGCCGGTTTTCAGATAGGCTCTAAGTACAAAAACGACCCACGTTACGATCAAATCGAAACGTGGGTCAAGGTGGAGGATAGGGGACTTGAACCCCTGACCTTCTGGCTGCCAGCCAGACGCTCTCCCAACTGAGCTAATCCCCCGGTGTTTGTCATCCAGGCCACGCCGTCCGTCGGCGCATACCCTCGCCGCCCAGTCGTTAACTGACCTTGCGGTGACAAGCTAAAAAACTTATCACCACGGCTGGTCGCTGTCAAGCGAAGCCATCTTGGCACCACTGCACATCAGTCCTCATCGGCCACCCGCTGCGTCAATGCACCGCATCAAGCCCCACGTTATCAAGATACTCTTCAACCTGTTTAAGTTCGGTGCCTGCATCGGATTGGTTGCCTGGCTTGTGGTCGACGCGACGCGAAATCGTGCGTTTGCCGACCTGGCCCATCAGCCCAAACAGTGGGGGCTGCTCGCCTTGGCCCTCGTTACCGGACTGAGCGCCGTCGTGTTGACGTTCGTCCGCTGGCACGCACTCGTGCGAGCACTCGGGCTGCCGTTTACGCTAAAAGACGCCCTCCGGCTGGGTTTTCTTGGCTATCTGCTGAACTTCGTATCCTTCGGGGCCGTCGGCGGCGATTTGTTTAAGGCCGTGTTCGTCGCCCGACAGTTCCCCGGCCGCCGTGCCGAGGCCGTCGCGACCGTCGTTCTCGATCGTGTGATCGGACTGTACATGCTGTTTGTCATGGCGACGACGGCGATCCTTGTCACCGGACAACTGGACAACACCGACGAGACGGTGCGGGTCATCTGCCGCGGCGCCATCGTCGCCACCGCGGTCGGCGCGGCGGGCATCCTTGTGCTGCTCATTCCGGGAGTGACGCAAGGAAGTTTTTCGAGCATGCTCGACCGCGTGCCCAAGGTGGGGCCGATCTTCGCCAAGCTATTGGGTGGCATCCGTATCTATCGCCGCCGTTGGGGCGTGCTCTTGGCGACAGCCTTGTTGAGCGTTGGGGTCCATGCGCTGAGTACCCTTTCGGTCTATCTCGTGGCCCGCGGCCTGCCGGGCACGTGTCCCTCGCTGGCCGATCATTTCGTGATGATTCCGCTGGCCTTTGTCACGGGAGTGTTGCCCTTGCCCGGAAACGGCTTGGGGGCGTTTGAGGCGGTGGTGATGATGCTTTACGAGCGAGTGCCGGTCGGGCTGCAGATGGCCGAAGGGCATGGCTTCGTGGTCTCCATCTGTTACCGCGCCGTGACCATTCTGATCGCCCTGATCGGCGTCTGCTACTATCTCGCCAGCCGCCGCGAAGTGGCCACCGTACTGGCTGCGGCCGAACGCGAAATCGACGAAGACGATCAGCCGCTGGCCGAGCCGCCGTTGGTATCGGCCACTCGGGCAACCGCTTCGTAAGCTAAGGCGCGGTGGTGGCGCCTTGATACAGCTCGCGTGACGGCTTCATAATGACGGCCGGGCAAAATCCGGTATCCCCCCAAGACGCACGTTACATGAGCCGCGCTGAGATTGAGGCCGCTATTCCCCACCGGCCTCCTTTTTTGTTCCTGGATGAAATCGTCGAGCGCGGCGACGACCGGATCGTCTGCCGGCAGACGTTCCGCGGCGACGAGTTCTTCTACGGCGGCCATTATCCCGGGCGCCCGCTCACGCCGGGCGTGATTCTCTGCGAAGCGGCGATGCAGGCCGGCGCGGTGTTGCTTTCACCGCGCCTGGCCGGGAACGCAGGCGCTCCGGTCGCCACGCGCATGGGCGATGTCCGTTTCAAGCGGATGGTGCGGCCAGGTGAGACGATCGACATTGAAGTCGAACTGGTCGAGCGGCTGGCCGATGCCTTTTATCTGAAAGCGAAAGTAACCTGCGGCGGCAAGGTCGCCGTGCGTTTGGAGTTTGCCTGCACGATGGCCACCCTGTCTCCAGAGCCGTGACAGCATTCGGCACCTCCAGGAGGATGGGCTTCCTAGCCCGTCACAAACGATTCTGGTAGGAACTGGCAAAGTCCATACGCCTCGCATCGCGAAGTCGGCTGATTCCACGCAAAGCCGCCAAGGCGCAAAGCAAAGACCTCTGTGCCATCGCACCTTGGTGTGTGTCCCGGTGAAGTGAAAATATTAGAGAGCGACCGCCACCCAGTCTTGGACCACGCCGTTTTTTGTGGTGTGAGGTGACCCACTGTTGTCCCTGGCGTGGCTTACTGTAGGGAAAACGCCCTGCCATAGATCGCCGCTATGTCCGCCATCTCGCTTGCTTGTCCTCATTGCCGCCGCACGCGTTCAAGGGCAAATGAGAATGATGAAAAAAAGTTGCACCGCGCGGTGGCGCGTGTAGAATGCCGGCGACCTACGCGAAGCCGGTGGCGTAGCATCATGTCGGCGCTCGCTCTCAACGCCTCCAGGGAGTTTTTCGCTTCGGGACAACCGCTGTCGACGATGGTCTACCCTTATGGTTCGCCCGAGGTGGCCGAGCTGGCGCGGCTTTGGTTAGTCGAAGGCTCGCCTTGATTATAACCGTCGCGGTGGTCAGCGGTGGGTCCAACGTTGCGCTCCGCCACCCTCGCCACCGGCCGCGCTGTTTTTCGCCTGCCCACGATGCTAGAATCCTTTGTATGACTGCCGAGCATTTCGACGGATTATTAGACGCTCTCCTGGATCGATCTTCCTTTCAGCCATTCACGATCGAACTCGCCCGCGGGCATCAATTCGACGTCGATCAGTTACGTGCGACGGTGGTGAGAGATGGCGTGGCGGTGTTTTTACGCCCGGGCGGTGCGCCCGTCTGGTTCGATGATGAAAGTGTCACCGAAATCGGCGGCGATAGCCCTCACTCATGTGGTCGGCCAAAGGCATAATTCGTCGATGGATGCAGTTACGTCGAAACTTTGCGAACGTCTTGATGAGCTCGCGGCCGATTACGACAATTGGCACGCGCCACTTGTCGACGAATTCAGTGAGAGGCTCGCGAAACTGAGCCAAGACGGCTTTAATCCCCACGCGCTTGAGAGCTTTCGGAAAGAACTTATGGAGCGCGAAGCCTCGCTCAGGTCCGAAAAAGACACGGACGGGGCGATCAACCCGGCTCTCGAATGTCTCTGCACGTCATATCTCCAGTGCGGTTCTGCTACTCGCGCGGAGGTTCGCGCGTTTGTCGCACAACGAGAATCGCTCTGTACATTCGTGTTGAGTTACGCGATTGGCCTGACCGCGCAGGTGACTAGCGTGGATGACACCTCAAAACTGATTCTTGCGTTGGCGGCCATGTCGATCGAAAACTGCGGCTGCGACTATCGCGACACCCTCACTACCTTGGCCGACTTGTATGTTGGCGCGGAAGAAATCGGGATTGATCCCAAGCCAGTTTTTGAGGCCATCGCCGAACTATCGACCGACTCTCCTACTTCAGGTGGATGCGAGTCGCTGATGGAAATCTTACGACATTTTGAGCGCTGCGCCGTTGTTGCCGAGCGGAGAAGCATGGGTAGACCGTACCGGGAGACCAAGTGACGAACACTTCTCGCAGGATAATCGATGGCTGTGCTCACTCCAGTCGATGAAATAATTGTCCCCGCACCGCTGCCCGAGGAGTGCTACCGCACGACGTTTTTGGGCGAGGAGTTTTCGTTTCACGGGTTGAAGCGGCTGCTGGGCGCGGCCGACGTGAGCAAGGCGGGTGACCGCGGCGCTGGGCTGGCTGCCAGATCAGAGGTCGAACGTGAAGCGGCACGCACGATCCTTTCATCGCTCACGCTCGAGCACTTCTATGAGCGGCCGCTTACTGACGACCGCGGAGAAGTTGATGCGGTAATGCGCGTGAACTACGACGTCGATCGCCCGGCGTTCCATCGCGTCGCGGGTTGGACTATCGGCCAGCTCAAAGATCACTTGCTCCAGGCGCCGGCAGGCGACGCGCAGCAGATCGGCTTCGCGCTGACGGGCTTGATGGCGGCCGCCGTCACAAAACTCATGGACACTCACGAAC
>DASSFG010000828.1:0-11950 GCA_035694685.1 Pirellulales bacterium | reverse complement strand
GTCGCTGGCCGGCATCACGATCTCGATCGGCATCCTGGTCGACCAGGCGATCGTGATGGTCGAGAACGCCACGCACGCGCTGAAAGAGCACTTCGGCGACCGCCCGGTGACGGGCGACATTCGCGAGCTGGTCATTCCCGCCTGTCGCACGGTGGGCCGGCCGATTTTCTTCTCGGTGATGATCATGCTGATCTCGTTCATCCCAGTGTTCATGCTCAGTGGCCGCGAAGGGAAGTACTTCCATCCGCTGGCCTTCACCAAGAGCTTTGCCTTGCTGGGCGTGGCGTTGCTTTCGATTACGCTGGTGCCGGCGCTGATCCCCACGTTCATCAAGGGCCGGCTGCGGAGCGAGGAAGAGAACTGGATCGTGCGCAGCTTCATCAACATCTACAAGCCGCTGCTCACGTGGGCGCTGCCGCGGCGGAACCTGGTGATGTGGATGTTCGCGGCGTTATTGATCCTGGCGGCGGGCATGTTCCCGTTGCAGGCGCTCGTCGGGCAAGGGGCCTCGGAAATCGCCTGGCGGCAGACGTTTTTGTGGGTGTTTGCCGGCGTGACTATGCTGACCGTCAGATCGATAACCGGCCGGCACGGCCCCGGTTTGCCTTGGTTCCTCGGAGATTGCGGATTGGCACTCGTCGCTCTTGGTTTGATGGCGGTCGCCGGCGTCATCGTTTACGCGGGTATTTGGTCGGGACAGTTCAACTTTCTGGTGGGCCCCTTCTGGCTGATAGGCACGGTGAACCTGTTTACCGTTGCCAAATGGTTGGTCATCACCGCCGCGGCCGTTCCGCTTGCCGTGATGTTCTTCATTGGCGCCCGCGTTCAGCGTCTCCTGATGTGGCAAACGATTGCGCTCGCCAGCCTCGTCTTGATTGGCCTCTGGGCTTATAAGTTCAACAAGATCGGCGTGGCGTTCATGCCGGCCCTCGATGAAGGCACAACGCTCGATATGCCGATCACCGTGCCGCGGGCCAGCGTCACGCAGTCGGCCGACGACCTGAAGGCCCGCGACGCGCTGCTGCGCGGTTTTCCCGAGGTGGAGTCGGTGATCGGCAAAGCGGGCCGGGCCAACACGCCGACCGATCCCTCGCCACTGGATATGGTCGAGACCTTCGTCAATTTCCGCCCGAAAAAGCTCTGGCCCAAGCGGGTGTTGAAGTTTAACGACGCGCAAAAGCAAATCGAGGCGGTGCTTGCATTGCTTGAGGAGCGCGGGTATGTGGCCAGTCCAAAGTCCAAAGTCCAAAGTCCAAAGTTCGACGAGGATCGCGCTACACTGGTTAACGACGCCACGCAGAAAGCGCTGGAGCGGTTTGATGAGACGATGCGCGAGCTGGCCTTGTTACGCTATGAGGAATTCAAAGGCGAGTTGGAGGCGGAGTTGACGCGTTTCGCGGTGGAGGAAACGGTGCGGCAGATAGGCAGCGGGCGCGCAGCGAGCGCAGAGCAGTTTCCGGGGCAGAGCCTAGGTGATGTCCCGGTGGCATCGTCGGGCCGCGCGGATCCAGCACCGGCCAGCCCCGGAGGGGCGAAAGAGTTTAGCCGTGGGCGCCAGCCCACGGAAACGAAGCCCCAACCACCTGACAGCCGCGTAGCGGCGACAGAGAGCGACGCCGAAGGCCCTGCCGCTACGCGGCTTGAACAATTCTCGCGCCCTAGTACCGTGGGCTCGCGCCCACGGCTAAACTCTGTCGCCACTACGCGGCGGTCGGCGGAGGCGTTGGTCGACGATCTGACGACCAAATACGGCCCCTGGCTGGCCAAGAATGCCGCCCTGGAAGACGTGACCCAGTTGGCCCGCGACGTCGCACGATCGCTGAAAGAACGCGGCCTGATCGACGACGAGGCATTGGCCTTGCAGCAGAACGACTTTCGGTGGGGCACCATCAAGAACGGCGTCATGGAGCTGCTGGGCGGCGAACGGCGTGATTTTGTGCGCGAGCTGCTGGCGGCTGTCGAGCGGCGCCGCAATGAACTCTGGCAAGAGCGCGTCAAGCAGGTCAACTGGGAGCTGTTCGACGAAGGGACCCGCGACTTCTGCTGGTATGCTTTGGAAGAAGTCGTGAAGGGAGCGAAGAGCGCCGGGTCAGTGGCAGGCGCCGCGCATGCCGCCGAGGCGGAAAAGTTCGCGACCGCCGCGCTCAACGAGCAACTTGGCAAGCCCTTCGACGCCGAGGCGCTGGAGAGTTTCGTGACGTTGCGGGAGGAATTGCAGGCCGACTTCCGAAAGCGGGTCTTCTTTTGGCCGCGGCAGACCGGCCCCAAGGGCGACCTGGTCGACGACGAGATGGGCCGCGTGTTGCAAGTGCCGGGATGGAGCAACATCTTCACGCAGCCGATCATCAACCGCATCGAAATGCTGTCGACCGGCGTCCGCACCGACATCGGCGTCAAAGTCTTCGGCCCCGATCTCGACACCATCGACCGCGTGTGCAAAGAGGTGGAGGCGGCGCTCAAACCCATCAACGGCGCCCGCGACGTGATCGCCGCGCCCTTCATGGGCAAGGGCTACCTGGAGGTCGACATCGACCGCGAGAACGCCGCGCGATACGGCATCTCAGTGGAAGACATCGAGAACGAGATCGAAGTGGCCCTGGCGGGCAAGGCCATCACCTATACGGTCGAGGCCCGCGACCGCTTCCCCGTGCGCATCCGATACGCGCGCAGCGAGCGGGAAGACGAAGAGAGCGTGCGGCGCTTGCTAGTCAGTCCCGGCAGCATGGCGGCGGGCGGCGATGCGGGCGGCGCGCCGATGGCCTCGGCCGGCGGCCCGGCCAACGAGACGATGAACACCTCGGGCCCGACCGCCGGGCACACGGCCTCGCCGGGCCACGCCACACGTGGCAAATCGTTGATCCCGCTGAGCGCGGTGGCCGACGTGCGCGTGGCCGGCGGACCGGCCATGATCAAGAGCGAAAACAGCCAGCTTGTGAACTACGTGACGCTCAACGTGCGCGGACGCGACGTGGTCGGCTTTGTCGACGAGGCCCAGCGCGTCGTGGCCCAAAAGGTCAAGCTGCCCGAAGGAGTCCACATCGAATGGAGCGGCGAGTTCGAGCACCAGGTGCGGGCGGCTGAGACACTGCGGATCGTCTTTCCCATCGTCATCGTGCTGATCTTCGTGATCCTCTACCTGACCTACAACGACCTGATGGACGCAGTGCTGATGATGCTGGCCGTGCCCGAGGCGCTGGCGGGCGGCGCGTTCTTCATGTATCTCTTTCCAAAAATCATGCAAGGCTGGGAAGCACCTCCAATGGATTTCAGCGTGGCGGTGTGGGTAGGCTTCATCGCCTGCTTTGGCATGGCGACCGAGACGGGCATCATCATGCTCGTCTACCTCCGCGAGGCAATCGAAAAGCGCGGCGGGCTGGAAAACATCGAGTCGCTCGCGGAGTTGCGTCAGGCGGTGATCGAAGGCGCCGTGCATCGCTTGCGACCAAAGTTGTTGACTGAAGGCGTGGCGATCATCGCCATCTTTCCGATGGTCTTCGCCAAAGGAGTCGGCGGCGAGATTCTCGCCCCGATGGCCCTGCCGGTGCTCGGTGGACTGTTGATCTCCGATGAAGTGGTTGATCTCTTCTTGCCCGTGCGGTTCTATTGGGTCCGCCGCGGTAGGTGGTTGAAGCTGCAAGCAGAAACGCGACGCCGGCAGGAAGGTGTGAACCTTACGGGCTTGGCCTAGGGGCAGGTCAGCGCGGCGATTCGACCCCTTGCACGCGATAACGCCCCCGCAGGGGGGAACCGCTTTTTCCAGGCTTCCCGCTGAGAGGGTCTTGTGGTATAGTCTGGGCGGTTGGTTTGTCGACACGCAAATCGCTCGTTTGATTCTCCGAATCTGCCCGCCGATTTCTCTCTCGTACTTCCCCACCTGGCGGGCCACCATGCTTGGTCCCTTTCCTCGCGACCCGGAAAGACGAAAACGGGTCAATTTATGCCCAACTGGAGATTGTAATCGTGGGTAAGAAGTTGTACGTCGGAAACTTGAGCTACCAAATCAACAACGCCGCGTTGGAGGCGCTGTTCGCGCCCTTCGGCGAAGTGCGCAGCGCACAAGTGGTTCAAGATCGCGACACGGGAAGCAGCAAAGGCTTCGGTTTCGTGGAAATGGCCGACGAAAATGCGGCCCGTGAAGCCATCAACGGTCTCAACGAAAAGCAGCACGAAGGCCGAGCGTTGATTGTGAATGAAGCCCGGCCGCAAGAAAAGCGCGGTGGCGGGGGTGGCGGTGGCGGCGGACGTCGCGGGGGCGGCGGCGGTGGCGGCGGTTACGGCCGACGGTACTAACGCGGCAGCACCGAAAGTGTTAATGCGGCAGCTTTGCTAGCTGTCAGACGGCTTCTCGGGAGACTTCGTTAACGAAGCTCCCCGAGAGGTCGCTTTGCCGCTGCTTGGTAACCGGTGGGAACGAGATGGATTATACCGCTCGGCGGCGGAACGCACAATCATTGGCCTTTTTTGCCTCCTTACGTGCCGCGTCATAGATTGCCGCGCGCGGCCTGGTCGCGCTCGATGGCCTCGAACAGCGACTTGAAATTCCCTTTGCCAAAGGCGTCGGAGCCTTCGCGCTGAATGATCTCGTAAAACAACGTCGGGCGGTCTTCCACCGGCCGCGTGAAAATCTGCAAGAGGTAGCCCTTCTCGTCGCGGTCGATCAGGATCTTCAGCTTTCGCAACAGCTCGTGATCTTCACGCACGTCGCCCACGCGGTCCCAGATCAGCTCGTAATATGCGTCGGGCACGCCGAGAAACTCCACGCCGTTGTCCTGCAACACTGACACGGTGTGGAGGATGTCGTGCGTGGTAAGGGCGATGTGCTGTACGCCCGCGCCGACGTTGTAGTCGAGATACTCTTGAATCTGGCTCTTGCGCTTGCCCGCGGCCGGCTCGTTGATGGGAAATTTGATCAGGTCGTTCGGGTCGGCCATCACCTTGCTGCGCAGGGCCGAGAACTCGGTGGAAATGTCCTTGTCGTCGAAGGTCATGAACTGATGAAACCCGAGCACCTTGTTGTAATAGGTACCCCAGTCGTTCATGCGACCGTCTTCCACGTTGCCCACCACGTGGTCGACGCGTTCCAGGCCCGCGCCCGGCGCGGGCTGCCGCCGCACGCGATAGCCGGGCAAAAACGGGCCGTTATAGTCGGCCGTCGAAATGAACGAGTGCAGCGTATCGCCGTAGGCGCGGATTTTTGCTCGACGTATGCGGCCGAACTCGTCCGTGCGGTCATACGGCTCCAAGGCGACATGGGCGCCTCGCTTCACCGCCTCGTGAAACACCCCATCGACGTCGTCGACGAGAAAGGCGATGTCGAGCACACCGTCGCCGTGCAAGCGCAGATGTTCGGCCATCGGATCGCTGGGCCGCAGGGGCGTGCTCACCAACAAGCGAATTTGTCCCTGATAAAGCACGTACGACGCCTGCTCCCGCACACCCGTTTCGGGGCCCGCGTAGGCCAACTGCGAAAAGCCGAACGCATGACGGTAGTAGTAGGCAGCCTGCTTCGCGTTTCCCACGAGCAGCTCAATATGGTGAATCGCCTTCAGCGGCAGCGGTCGTTCAGGCATAGCGCCTCCTTTCCGGCCGGACTTGCACCTCTAAGATCGACCGGCTTCTGCGCTATTCTATGCGCCGAGGTGGACCAAGGGGAGGTTGCAACGCGAATGGAAAAGGACGAGGACCTCGGGCAAGCTTCCTTCGCTTCCGAAATAAACGTGGGGCCGGCGCGCTAAAGCGAGCCTGTCCCACCCTGGCCTGCGCGAAATCCGCGCCAGTGCTGATTCTGTTCCGACTTTTACGTAGCCCAGGCATTTATGCCTGGGTAAACAATGGATGGCCGAGTTTGCTTCGCAGTGCGAATGATGGAGAGAATCCGCTCGCGCTCTTCGCCCACCAGCGCCAGGCGCGGTGCTCTGACCGTCTCGCTGCCATAGCCGCACTCGGCGGCCGCCAGCTTGATGTATTGCACCAGCTTGAGGTGCGTGTCGAGGTGCAATAGCGGCGTGTACCAACGATACAGCCGCCGCGCTTCATCGAGGCGGTTCGCTTGCATGAGATCCCACAGCAAGCGGTTCTCCTTGGGAAAGGCATTCACCAGACCCGAAACCCAACCGACCGCGCCCAACAGCACGCTTTCGAATACCAGGTCATCGACGCCGCAGAACAGCAGATAACGGTCACCGCAGGCGTTTGCCAAATCGGTGATCCGCCGCGGGTTTTCCGACGATTCCTTGATGGCTGCCAGCGTCGGCTCGTCGGCCAGCTCACAGAACGACTCGGGCGGCATGTCGATGCCGTAGCTCACCGGGTTGTTGTAGCACATGATCGGCAACGGCGTGGCCCGCGCCACGGCGCGAAAGTGCGCCACCGTCTCCCGCCGGTCGGCCTTGTAGACCATCGCCGGCAGAACCATCAAGCCATCGGCCCCTGCCCGTGCCGCTTGCTCGGCAAAGCGGCAAGCCAGCGGCGTGGTATACTCAGCCACGCCCGTGAGCACTGGAATTCGCCCCGCTACGTGCTTGACGGTGGCCGAGAGCAATTCGACTTTTTCGCCGAACTCGAGCGAGCAATTCTCGCCCACGGTGCCGAGCATGATCAGCCCGTGAATGCCCGCCTCGATCATCGCCTCGACGTGCTCAAGCGTCGCTGGAATATCGACGGCGCCGTCCGCCGCGAACTGCGTCGTCGCCGCCGGAAAAACACCATGCCAATTGGGCAGCTTCACGTTACTCACCATGTGTCGTGGACGACGCGCTTTGCCCGTCCAACATTTTGGCTTTTGACTTTTGACTTTTGGATTTTGACTTACACAGCACCGCTAAACAGTCCTTCCATCATCTGGCCGCGGTTCAACTGCAAAGGACGGTTCAGACGGTCGCGGATTTCGCCGGCCGGATCGACGCCGAGCAGGTGGAAGATGGTCGCGCCCAAATCGTCGGGCAGGAAGGGCGAGCTCAAGGGGTAGGCGCCCAGCTTGTCGGACTTGCCGAGCACTTGACCGCCCCGCACGCCTCCACCGGCAAACAATGCAGAAAAGCACGGCCCCCAGTGGTCGCGGCCCGGAGCGCCGCCGCCGGGCGGGCGGTTGATCTTGGGCGTGCGGCCGAATTCGCCCAGCATGACCACCAGCGTTCGATCGAGCAGTCCCAGGTTGGCCAGATCGTCGATGAGCGCCGCCACGCCCTGGTCGAGCGGCGGCAGCATGCGCTTGAGGTTGGCGAAGATGTTGCCGTGGTGGTCCCACGATTGGACCCCGCCCATGTTGGCCTGCACGACGGGCACGCCAACTTCGATAAGCCGTCGGGCCAGCAATAGCGACTGGCCATAGCTATGCCGCCCATAGCGATCGCGCACTACCGCCGGCTCGCGATCGAGATCGAAGGCCCGCGTGAGCTTGCTCGAGGTGAGCATGGTGAAGGCCAGTTGCTGCTCGTCGGACAACCGCTGGCATTCCGACGCCGCGACCATGCCGCGCTGCTGAGTATTCACTTCGTTCAACAATGCCTGGCGGTCTTCCAAACGGCTCAGTTCAATGCCTTTGGCGAGTTGCAAGGCGTCGACCTTGAAGTCGGGCTTGTTCGGATCGCCCACGATCTGCCACGGATCGTGCCGCGGGCCGAGAATGCCGGCATGCTGGCCAGGCCAGGTCAGCACACGATCGGAAAGAAAGGTCGGCAGATTCACGCCGGTGGGAATACCGTCGTTGCGCGGCCGGAAGTAATCGCAAGCGGCGGCGTAGCTGGGCCAGTCGTCGCGAGAGGCAACCTTGTCGAAGAAGGCGCCAGGCTGCACGTGCCCGGTCAGCACGTGGTGCGTCGACATCAAATGGTTGTTGTCGCCGTGCGTCATCGACCGCACGATGGCAAACTGATGCGCCCGTTTGGCGAGCTGCGGGAGCTGCTCGCAAATCTGAATGCCCGCGGCCGAGGTATCGATCGGGTTGAACTCGCCCCGCACTTCGGCCGGCGCCTCCGGTTTCATGTCCAGTGTGTCGTGATGGCTGGCCGCTCCCGTGAGGAAGACGAAAATCACCGATTTCGGTTGCGTGGGCGACCGGCCCGCCGGCTCGGCGGAGGCGGCCCTTGCGCGCCGCGTCAACACCTGTGGCAACCCGAGCCCCAACACGCCCGAGCAGCCGATTTGCACGAGGGCGCGGCGCGAAACCGGCGCTTGCAGGGAACCAGCATAACGAGAGAGCGGCATCCGGTCGTTTCCTTAGGCAGGTCAAAGGAAGGCGAGACCTTTATTCAAGCAGAGAGGGCCCGTTGCGGCAAGCGCTTCGGGCTACCATGCTGGTCGCTAACGCAATCTTAGGACACCGCCGGCATGATCAGCAGGGCAGAGTCCTAAGATCGTTGCCCCGATGCGGTTTACGGCATGGGGCGGCAGCCGCTTCGCCATTGACACCAAGGGGGGCACTGATAGAATTCCCGCAAGAAAACGTCTCGCCCAATCCAAACGCTTAATTCAACTGAGCTCAGGCTGTTCCCGCTGATGGACGTTGACGCAGGTCAGGCTTTGCAGCCTACGTCCGTCACGCCGGCGTACGTCAGGCTGCCATGCCTGGCCTACAAGAAGAGCCTGGCCTGCAACCGGTCAGTTCAAAGCATGAAGTGTCAGCGGTGCGACAAGTCGGCCACCTTTCACATCACCGAATTGACGGGCGGCAAACCGCAAGAGCTGCACCTCTGCGAAGAGCACGCTCGGCAATATCTCACCGAATCGGATAACGAGCCGTCGGGCGGCAACCTGGCCGGCGCGCTGGCCCAGCAATTGGTGGGCGGCACCGCCGAGGAACTGGCCCGGCTCGACCAGCAGGCATGTCCCATCTGTGGGATCACTTTTTTCGAGTTCCGCAACCAGGGCCGGCTTGGCTGTCCGCACGACTACGTTTGCTTCCAGAAAGAGCTCGATCCGCTGATAATGAACATTCACGGCGAGACCGCGCATGCTGGCAAGCGTCCGCAGCGCACCAACGGCGGCACGGACCGGCAAACGCAGCTCATCCGGCTGCGGCGCGAGATGAAAGGTGCCATCGAGGGCGAGGATTACGAAAAGGCGTCTCGTTTGCGAGACGAGATTCGGCAAATCGAAAGGTCGGCCTGACAGACGTGGAACTAGACGAGCTAGCACGCACCAGCGGTGAGTGGCTGCGCGGGTCGGGTCCGGAATCCGACATCGTGATCAGCAGCCGTATCCGTCTTGCCCGCAACCTGGCTGAATTTCCCTTCATCAGCCGGGCCACGCCCGCCGACCGCGCCGAGATCGAGCGGATGCTGCGCGAGCGCGTGATGCGGGCGCCGGGGGCGGCGGAGCTGATTTATTTCGACGTCAACAAGCTAGAAGGCATCGACCGCCAGTTTCTCGTCGAGCGGCAGCTCATCAGCCGCGAGCACGCCGAGGCCGAGGGCGCCCGCGGCGTGGCCATCGACCCGCAGGAGCGCGTCAGCCTGATGATCAATGAGGAGGACCATCTGCGGATTCAGGTAATGCACAGCGGGCTCGACCTGCTCGCCGCCTGGGAGCAAATCAACGCCATTGACGACCTGGTGGAAGGGCAGGTGACGTATGCCTTCAACGACCGGCTGGGCTATCTGACGGCCTGCCCGACAAACGTCGGCACCGGCATGCGCGTGAGCGTCATGCTGCACCTGCCGGCGCTGGTCATCACGCGGCAGATCGAAAAGCTGTTTCGTTCGCTGCAAAAAATCAGCCTTGCGGTGCGTGGGCTATACGGCGAAGGCTCGCAGGCGATGGGCGACTTTTATCAGATCAGCAACCAGATTACCTTGGGCCGCGCCGAGGCCGATCTGGTCAAACAAGTGGGTGACGTGGTGCCGACGATCATCGACTACGAGCGCAAGGCGCGCGACTTTTTGATTCGCGAAAGCCATGAAACGCTGCACGACCGCGTGAGCCGCGCCTACGGCATCTTGCGCACGGCCCAAACGATCAGCTCTGAAGAAACGATGCACCTGCTGTCGAGCGTGCGCATGGGCGTGAACCTGGGGCTGATCGCCGACCTGGAAATTCCCACGCTGAACAAGCTCTTCATTTATACGCAGCCGGCCCACCTGCAAAAGTTGACCGGCAGCGAGCTCGACACCGCCGATCGCAACATCGAGCGCGCCCGCTACCTGCGCCGCCATTTGAATAAAGACGATGGCAGCATGCGGAATTAGCTGCTTCGTCAAGAGGTGGCACGATTACTTCTCTAAGACCCAGATATTGCGAAAGACGACGGGGTTGCCGTGGTTCTGCAGCATCAAGGCGCCGGTGGGGCCTTCTTGGGAACGCCCGCCGGGCGTGAGCCGAGTTATCTCCAGGTCGTCGTAAATCACCACGCCGTTGTGCCGCAACGTGACGCGAGCGTTCGCCGTCTTTTTGCCGTCGGCGTCGAACTTGGGAGCGGTAAAATCAAAGTCGTAAGTCTGCCAGGAAAGCGGCGGGAAACACATGTTGACCTTCGGCTCCTCCATTGAATAGAGGCCGCCGCACTCGTTGTTCTTTCCTTCCAGTCCAAACGAGTCGAGCACCTGAAACTCGTAACAGTCCTCGACGTACACCCCGCTGTTGCCGCGGGCCTGTCCCTGGGCGGCCGGCATGAACGGCGTACGGAACTCGACGTGCAATTGGCAGCTTCCGAACTCGCGTTTGCTTTTGGTTCCTACTTCCAGCCACCCTTCGGGCGTCATCGTGCCGCCGATGAAGTTATCGGCGCTCGTGCCGTCAAACAGCACCACGGCGCCCTCCGGCGGTCTGGCGGCCAGCGTCGGGCTTTTTCGCTCGACCTTCTGCAACGTGCCTAACATCTTTTCCGAGGCATCGCTGACCACGAGTTGACCATCCTTGATTTTGCCCTGACGTTCCTTTCCTTTGAACGTGGTGACGCCGTCTTCCGTTTTGCCGTTGAAGCTGTCCCGGCGATCACCCTTGTTCCAGCCGTCGCCCGGCAATCCGCCCTGGTACACCACCGCGCGGAACTTACCCTCGCCCAGCGCGATCACGTGCACGCCGATCTTTTTCCGTTGGCCGTCGGACTCGATCTCGCCGCGATATTCGCCTTGCGTCTGGAAATCGGGTCCGGCGTCCTGCGGATTGGTATAGGCGGCCAGCCCGCTCTCGGCGGCGCCGGCGAGCGACGTCAAAACGAGCAACGTGGTGCAAGCAACGGCGGAACGAAGCATGGTGCGGTCCTCAGGGCGTGTGTCGGATGAAGGCGAAGACGGAAGCCAATCGTACTTGCCGCGGCCGCCGCAATCAACATATCATTCGCTTGCCATGCACTCACAAAAGCGGCTAAAACGGCTTGGCATCGCTGTGGCGATACTCGTTGCGCTTTGGCTGCTTTCTTCGGCCGTGGTCACCTGGAGGCTCACCCGCCGCAGTCGGCCGCCGTTCGCCGAGCCGGCGGCCAAAATCACCTGGGCGGCCGTCGAAGACCACCGGTTGGCAACTGCCGATGGGCAGAAGATTGGCGCCTGGCTGGCACGGGGGGCGCCGGACCGCGGTTGTGTGTTATTGCTGCACGGCAACGGTGCCTCGCGCACTTCGATGGCCGGCGTCATGCGCCTGCTGGTTGCCGAAGGGCTAACGGTCATATCGATCAGTTTGCGGTCACACGGCGACTCGACGGGCGAGCTCAACGATTTTGGTTTTGGCGCGCGGCACGAGGTGGTGGAAGCGGTGCGCTTTCTGGAATCACAATTTCCCGGCCGCCCAATTTTTATCGTGGGCCGATCGCTGGGCGCGGCCGCCGCCCTCTTCGCTGCGGATGAACTGGGCGATCGCGTGGCAGGGTACGTACTGGAGCAGCCCTACAACGATCTGAGCAGCGCCACGTTCAACCGCCTGCAAAGCCATCTGCCGCCACCGCTCGATTGGGTCGCCTACGGAGGGATGCGCTGCGTGTCGCTAGCGCTGCTGCCCGTCGACCTGAAGGAGATAG
>DASSFG010000827.1:0-4433 GCA_035694685.1 Pirellulales bacterium | reverse complement strand
GTAGGGCAAGAAGGCCACAGCCTCAAGGGTTTCCGCGCGGCCGGCGAGAGGGGCGGCCGCTAGCCGCAACCAAAAGAAGAGTGGCGCACATAGCAAAGCCAAAGGGTAGGGTAACCTTGGACGAGGCGCTCCGTTCAGACGGGATGTCGAGGAAGAACGCCCCGACTTGGGTGGACTAGGCGGAGCGTCCACCCAAGTCGCTGGGGCATCCTTCTGGCCCAGGCAGGTGCCAAAATCGTTAAGGGAGATGTCCTGCGGCGAAGTGCGTTGACCCAGAGGCGGGATCCACGCCTCTGAGTCACGCATCGCACGCCCGAGCAGGGAAGAAGCAACCCCTGTGCCAGCGATGCTTGCCTTTCATCGGTACGCGGTGTAACACCCAACCGGTTAGCACTTTATGGCCGACCGTCGCTACGTCGGTAAGGTCAAGGATCGGCAATAGCCTAGGTGCTGTGCCTAAACTTCGTGCAGCCTCGGTAGAAGACCAAGGCATTGGCTTCAAGTGGCGCCGGCCATGGCGTTTAATTGCAACACGGACCGGTTCTGCTCCTTTTCCAGGTAGGACCGGCCCTTTTTCACGTTGAGGTGGTCCCAGGGGAGCCGGGCATCGAGCGGGTAGGGGCGATGCGCGATCGCATTCACCTCGATGCCGCTATCGGCCAGCGCCTGCCACCAGCGGCGGCTGTCAAAGTGCTCGCGCCAACTATCCAGCCGAGCGCCGCGCCGCCAAGCCAGCTCTAAGGCATCAGCCACACGGCGATCGCCGCGGCTGAGCACGCCTTCGAGCAGGCTGGTCTCCACGTCGTGACACTTGATCCACACCGACCGCAGACGCCGGCGCTGCTTAAGATAGTCGTGCGCCCAGTGCAGATACTCCCGCGTCTGCATGCCGTTCCATTGATAGGGCGTGTGGGCCTTGGGCACGAAATTCGACACGCTGGCGGTGACCTTCACGTAGCGGCCCGTCTCTTCCTTGCCGATGCGCGAGATCGTTTCGGCCATCTCCAGGATGCCGTCGAGATCGACCGGCCGCTCGCCCGGCAGACCGCAAAGAAAATAGAGCTTCACCTGTTGCCAGCCAAGATGAAACGCCTGGCGGCAGCCGGCGTACAGGTCTTCGTTCTTGATCTTCTTGCGAATCTGATCGCGCATGTCATCGCGGGCGACTTCGGGGGCTAGCGTCAGGCCCGATAGGTCGCCGAACATCGACATTAGCGTGGCCACGCCCTTAAGCTGCTCGTTCACGCGCAGGCTCGGCAGGCAGATCTTGACGCCCAGCGGTTGGAACGTCTCTTGCATCCGCTTGACCAACTCTTCGAAGTGCGGGTAATCGCTGGTGGAGAGCGACAACAGGGAAATCTCCGTCTGCCCCGTGTTTCGATACGTTTCGAGCGCCGCCCGCACGATGGTCTCGACCGAGCGGATGCGCAGCGGTCGCTTGATGACCGTGCTCTGGCAAAAGCGGCACTGCCAGGGACAGCCGCGCATGATCTCGATGGCGATCCGGTCGTGAACGCACTCCACGAACGGAACGATCGGCCGAGTGGGCAGCGGAATGCCGTCCAGGTCATCAATGACCGACGGCTCGATCGTGGCCGGCACGTCGTCGCGCGTGCGGTGCAGGGCGACGAGCCGGCCATCGTCGCCGTATTCGGGTCCGTAAAACCGCGGCACGTACGCAAATGGTAAGCGACGCGCCATTTCGGCCAGCGCCGCTTCGCGGTCGGCATGTTCTTGTCGGAGCTTGAGCCACAAATCGCAGATTACCGGCAAGCTTGGCTCGCCGTCGCCCGTGACAAAGAGATCGACGAAGGGCGCCAGTGGCTCGGGGTTTTGAGCGCACGGTCCACCGGCAATGACGAGCGGATGCTTCAGCGTGCGTTCGACCGAGCGCAGCGGCAGCCTGGCCAGATCGAGCATCGTCAGCACGTTGACGAACGAGATTTCGTATTGCAGGGTGAACCCCAGCACGTCGAAATCGGCCAGCGGAGTGAACGTCTCGAGGCTGTAGAGCGGCACTTCATGAGTACGGAACTGCGTTTCCATGTCGGGCCAGGGAGTGAAGGCCCGTTCGCACACCCAATCGTCCCGCGCGTTCATCAGCGAATAGAGCACCTGCAAGCCGTGGTGGCTCATGCCGATGGTATAGGCGTCGGGAAAGGCCAGGCACAGCCGGCCTTTGACGTCGTGGTGGTCTTTGCGGACCATGTTCCACTCGCCGCCGAGATATTGCGCCGGTGTCTGCACCTTCGGCAGCAGATGACTGACCACGTAATCTTTGAGGCGTTGGTTGAGCACGTTACAATTATGACAGAAGAGCTGGGAAAGCTGAAGTGCGCGCCAGTCGAAGGAGGTCACAAGTGCCTGTCGTTCCAATTTCCGATCCCGACACCTTTAATCATGCCGTGGGCGTGTTGCTGACCGTCGGAGGCAGTTTTGAGACGTGGGGGGTGGGCGTCCTGGTCGTCAACCCGCGGCAGTTAGCGGCGTTGGAAGAAGCGAAGGTGGTTCCTGCAACGAAAACGAAACCCAAAGCAAATGGCAAAAAGAAAGCGGGTTCTCGATCTAAGCGTTCTTGAGAATAAACCTCCGGAGCCTCTACGGTTACCCAGTCTCGACCAACAGTTGCTTCAAGGTCCGGCCTACCGCTATACCACCACGCTCCCGCTGTTCTCGAAGGACGGCGAGGAGGTGTTTTCGCGATGGGATCACATCGGGTCGTTACTTGCGGTACTGTCACGGCGTTTTGGCGGCTACACGCGGACCTCCACCACGCCGCACGCTCCGCTCGAAGGCGGTTGGCTGCCAGAGCCCCACGGTTCTCCCGTTGTCGATCGCAACATTTGGATCCAGGTCTATGCGCGCGTCGAAGCGGAAGGCGCCGCGAACCCAGCAGATTTGTTCTTTGGCTATTTGAAGTCACTGCTGAAAAAAGCCGCTTATGTCAAACAAGACGAAATCCTGGTCGAGCGCGCGCACGTCGAACTGCTGCCGGCCATCCCGTTGCCGAGGAGCCCTGGATCTTGAGTCAACCGGGAGATCCTCGTCGCGATCGACGGCTTGAAAGCGACTTCTTCGCGCGCGATACGGTAACCGTTGCGCGTGAGTTAATCGGCACAACGATGATCGTGGGCCGTTGCCGCTGCCAAATCGTCGAAACGGAAGCATATACGACCGACGCGGCCTCTCATTCGGTCACTCGCCGACATAAAGCGGCGATCATGCGCGAGACTTACGCGCATATCTACGTCTACAAAATCTACGGCGTCCACTACTGCCTGAACTTCACCACCGAAAGCGGTGGCGTGGGCGCCGTGCTGATTCGTGCCGCCGAACCATTGGCCGGCATCGCCAAAATGGCCGAGCGACGAGGCACTTCAGACGTGCAAAAGCTGCTCAAGGGCCCCGGTTGTGTTTGTCAGGCGTTAGGCGTCGAAGCCACCTGGAACGGTCGGCCGCTCGGTCGCGAAATCAAGATCATGGCCCCCGACGGCACACCGGCAATCGTCGCCGGACCGCGCATCGGCATCACGGCCGCCACCGACTTGCAGTGGCGATTCTGCCTGCGCGACAGCCCTTTCGTAAGCCGACCGATGCGAAAAGTTCTCGCTTAGAAAGTTTCCCTGGCGCGGCGACATCAGCCTTTGGAGTGCGGCGATTTATCGCCGCTTTTGTAGGTCGCGGAGCGACCTTTCTTTCGCGGGGCCCATTGCCGGTCGCCGGCCAACGCATCGAAGGAAAGCGGCTCCGCCGCAAGCCAAAGCGGCGATAAATCGTCGCACTCCAAAGGGCGCCACCCGCGCGGATATCCAGCGTCAGTGGGCGGGTATCTCACCCGACGCGTAGCTTCTGCTCGACTTTCCGGATGGCCTGTTCGATGGTGCACTTGCCGTGGGCGGTTTGCAGGGCCGCCTGGCAATCTTGCCATTCACGCACCTTCTTCTCGGCCGAAATCACCGTGCTGTGGGCGCGGTTGCCGAAAAAACTGCCGATCTCGCTCAAGGCTGCCCGAGTGTAGCGCCGCGCCAGCCACATGGCCAGCATGCGCGGATGACTTACGTGTTTCGACTTCGCATCGGATTGCAGGCTGTGCGGCTGTAAGCCAAACAGCTCGCAAACCACGTCGTCGATCTCGCTCAGGCCGATGCTGCGCGATTGCCGCCGCACGGTGTCGACCAACGCCTGCTCGGCCATCGCCAAGGAGATCGGCTGGCCCAACGCGCGGCCGGTGGCGTCGAGACGGTTCAACGCTCCGGAAAGCTCCCGTGCGTGCGTCGCCACTTTGCCCGCCAGGAATTCCTCGACGTCCCCCGGCAAGACCAGGCTCATCCGCTGGGCCAGGCGGCGCACGATGCCCAATAAGGTCTCATATTCGGGCAGGTCGATGGGGCAGGGCAGCCCGCTTTGCAACCGCGTGACGAACTCCGGCCCCA
>DASSFG010000826.1:0-5840 GCA_035694685.1 Pirellulales bacterium | reverse complement strand
GCAACACTCATGCTCGGACTTTCGTCTGGTTGGGCGCTCGAGGTGGAGCGCGGTCCCGATTGGCTGTTCGTACGTCCTATAGCGCCGCCCGAGGGCGAGGGCGACGGCTGCTCGCTGGCCGAGTCGGTGTGGTCCGTGGTCAAGCAGCATTTTGTCTATCGCGTGGTGCTCGAATGCGGCCATTGGGAACGGCTCAGCAGCGGTTTCGTGGCGCAACTCGTGGGCCTGCAACGCCGGCTGCAAAAGAAGGAAGGCACATTGCGTCTTTGCGGACTCTCCGACGAGAACCAACAGGTGCTGAAGTCATGCCAACTCGACGGCGTCTTTCCGCAGTTTCGCAACCGTTCTCAAGCCGTGCTCGCTCACCGGCCCGTGCAGCCGCGGTGAAAGCCGCGGGTGGTGTGTGGGCGGAGGCACCAGACTTCACACTTCAGGCATCAGGCATCAGGCATCAGGCGTCAGGCGCCTGAGAGCTGACGCCTGATGCCTGACGCCTGATGCCTGATGCCTGATGCCTTTTTTCATGGTGGGCCGGCGCTCGTAAGCTCGCTTGTCCCACCCTACGGAATTTCCTTTGCATCGTCGCCCTCCGGCGCGGTACGATAGCAGAGCACCTCCTCCAACCAAGCTCGGAGACTTGGATGTTGCCTGCATCGCCTGTTCAGACATTGCCGCAGGTGTCCGGCGGTATGATTGTCGTCGATTCCGAAGGCCGCATCGAATCGCTCAACCAGGCCGCCGCCGCCATCTTTGGATATACCCTCGACGAGCTGGCTGGCCAGCCGCTGGGGGTTTTGTTGCCGCCCCTGGCCAACAGCAGCTTCGACAGCCGCCTGGCGCCCTATCTGCAGCCGCGCGACGGGGAGAGCGCACGGCGATTGGAGGGCCGCCGTAAGTCGGGCGGCCCGGTGGAAGTGGAATTGACCGCCGTCGACAACCAGGTTGCCGGCCGGCGCTGGTTTACCTTGCTTGTCGAACCGCTGCCGCCTAAGCCGCACGCCGCCTTGGGCGACGACTGCGATTTACTTGAAGTATTGATGGACAACCTGCCGGAGGCCATCTACTTCAAAGATGCCGCCAGCCGGTTCATTCAAATCAGCCGCTCGCTGGCGTCGCGTTTTGGACTGGCCGATGCGCGGCAAGCTTGCGGCAAGACTGATTTCGATTTCTTTGGCGAAGAGCATGCGCGGCAAGCGTATCAAAACGAGCAGCAATTGATTGCCAGCGGCCAGCCGGTGATCGACCTGGAAGAAAAAGAGACGTGGCCCGACGGGCGTGTGACGTGGGCCTCGAGCACCAAGATGCCGCTGCACGACAAACAAGGCCGCGTCGTAGGCAGCTTCGGCATCTCGCACGACATTACCGACCGCAAACAGATGGAAGTCGAGCTCGAGCAGCTCACGCGGTTCCTTGATACGGTGCTGGACGAGTTGCCCATCATGTTGTTCGTCAAAGATGCCCAGGACTTGCGCATCCAGCGCTTGAACAAGGCCGGCGAGCAGCTTCTCGGTTTCTCGCGCGAGGAGCTGATCGGCAAGAGCGATTACGATCTGTTTCCGGTCGCGGAAGCCGACTTCTTCGTGGCCAAAGACCGCGACGTGTTCCGCGGGCGGCGGCTGGTCGATATTCCCGAAGAGGTGATCGAAACACGCTTCGGGCCACGCATTCTGCACACGCGCAAGATTCCTCTGTTCGATGAACAGCGGCGGCCGGCGCATCTGGTGGGCATCTCCGAAGACATCACCGCAGCCAAGCAGGCCGAGGAGGAGCTGCGACGTGCCAAGCAGGCCGCCGAACAGGCCAGTCGGGCCAAGAGCGAGTTCTTGGCCAACGTCAGCCACGAGATTCGCACGCCCATGAACGGCATTATCGGCATGACCGAGTTGGCGCTCGACACCGATCTGACGCCCCAGCAACGCGAGTTTTTGACGATGGTCCGCGACTCGGCCGACAGCCTGCTGGGCGTGATCAACGACATTCTCGACTTCTCGAAGATTGAGGCGGGCAAGCTGGAAATCGATGCGCTCGCCTTCCCCTTGCGCGATACGCTGGGCGATACGATGAAAACGCTCGCCTTGCGGGCACACAAAAAGGGCCTGGAACTCGCCTGCCAGGTGCTGGCCGACGTGCCCGATGGCCTGGTGGGCGATACGGCGCGATTGCGGCAGGTGGTCGTGAATATCGTCGGAAACGCCATCAAGTTTACTGAGTCGGGCGAGGTGGTGATGCGCGTTGAGCGCTGGCCGAACGACGCCGCCCCGGCCGTGCAGGACGAGCGCGATCGCCCAGCTCCGACCAGCAACCAAGATCTTTTTGCGAGTAGCGTCGCAGTTGCCGAAGAAGTGCTGCTGCACTTTGCGGTGCGTGACACTGGTATTGGCATTCCGCCAGAAAAGCGCGACGCCATTTTTGCCCCTTTCGTGCAAGCCGATGGAACTACGACGCGGCGCTATGGAGGTACGGGCCTCGGCCTTGCCATTTCGGCCCGACTGGTTGAGCTCATGGGCGGCAGAATCTGGGTGGAAAGCGAGCCAGGTCGTGGCAGTGTTTTTCACTTTACGGTGCGGCTGGCCGAGTCAGCGACACCCGTAATGAGTGCACCTGCGGTCGCGCCCGCCGACCTGCAAGATCTGCCGGTACTGGTGGTCGACGACAACGCAACCAACCGCCGTATCCTCGAAGAAATGCTCAGCAATTGGCACATGCGGCCCACGGTCGTGGCCAGCGCGGGAGAAGCGCTGATCGAGTTACAACGGGCCAGCGCCTCGGGCGATCCGTTTTCGCTCGTGCTGGTCGACGCGCAGATGCCGGGCGTCGACGGTTACGAGCTGGTGCGGCAGATTGGCGACAATCTCGATTATGCCGGCGCCACGATCATGATGCTTTCGTCATCGGAGCCGAAGCAAGGCCGCGGCCCGCAACCACGCCTGGCCGCCGCCCTGATGAAGCCCATTAAACAGTCCGAGCTGTTCGATGCCATCATGACCTCGTTGGGCGTTTCATTGCGACGCGACGAAGAGGGGCCGGCCGCGGCGCCGCCTCCACGCCGCCGGCTAAGAATTTTGTTGGCGGAAGATAACCCTGTCAACCAGAAGTTTGTCACACACGTGCTTAATAAACGCGGGCATGTCGTGAGCGTCGCTGCCAATGGTCGCGAAGCATTGGAAGCCTTGGAAGTCGATGTCTTCGATCTGGTATTGATGGACGTCCAAATGCCGGAAGTGGGCGGTTTTGAGGCCACGGCCGAGATCCGCCGCCGCGAACGTACCAGCGGAAGACATGTGCCCGTGATCGCGATGACTGCCCACGCCATGAAGGGCGACCGGGAGCGGTGCTTAGAAGCAGGCATGGACGACTACATTTCCAAGCCGATCCAGGCGGGCCGGTTGACCGAGCTCGTCGAGCGGATCGCGGGCGCGGAATCGGGCGAGGACGTCGAAGTGTCCTTTAACGCAGAACATGCGCTCGCGCGGGTCGCGGGCGACGAACAATTGCTGCACGAGCTGATACGGACCTTTCTCGATCAGTGGCCTGGCTGGCGGCAAGAGATGCACGAGGCGCTGGCCACGGACGATCGCGAGCAGCTCCGTCGCCTGGGGCACACGATCAAAGGCGCCTTGGGCCATTTCGGCATTGTCGCCGCGCAAGACGCAGCGCAGTGTCTGGAGTTGTTGTCCGACGACTGCGACGCGGCGGAATCGGCCAACCTTTGTTCCTCGCTCGTCGCCGCGACCGAGCGCGTGCTGCCGCCGCTTGAAGCCGCCTTGGGCAACCAGTGTATCCAAAAATCGCTCACTTGAAGACGCCCGCGGCACTTCGCGCTCACCTGGCGGAGTTGCACGTCGAATTGCCCGTCGACGATGAAATCCTGACCGAGGCGTCAGGCTCGCCACTTGCCCAGCCGATGGACGTCGCCGGCTTTCGCGTGGGCAACCGCTGGTGCATTCAGCCGATGGAGGGCTGGGATGCGAATCACGATGGTTCGCCCTCGCCACACACCCTGCGGCGTTGGCGGAATTTTGGCCTCAGCGGAGCGAAGCTGATCTGGGGCGGCGAAGCGGCCGCCGTCGAAGAGTCGGGCAGGGCCAACCCGCGGCAAACGCTCGCTACTCCCTGGAACCGTGCAGGACTAAACAACCTGCTCGATGAACTGCGTCGCGCACACCATGAACGGCACGGCACGCTCGACGACCTGCTCGTTGGTTTGCAGCTTACGCACTCCGGCCGCTTCTGCCGTCCAAACAGTGAAAAGTTGGAGCCGAGGATCGCCTATCACCATCCGCTGCTCGACCAGAAGTTCGGCATTGCTCCGGACGACGATTCGATCGTCTGGACCGACGACCAGCTCGAACGGCTGATCGACCGCTACGTCGATGCGGCCGGAGTGGCGCGCGATGCAGGTTTTCATTTCGTCGACGTCAAAGCCTGCCATGGATATTTGCTGCACGAATTCCTGAGCGCCCGCGTCCGGCCCGGCCGGTTCGGCGGAGATTTTGCAGGCCGCACGCGTCTGCTGCGGACCATCGTCGAGCGCGTGCGCGACCGTTACGACGACTTAATCGTCGGCGTGCGTTTAAGCGTGTTCGACACGGTACCTTACATCACCAGCCGCGAGACAGGTCGCCCGATGGATTACCGCTCACTACTTCCCTACCACTACGGCTTCGGCGTGGATCAAGACGATCCTACGTCGCTCGACCTGACCGAACCGCTGAAGTTGCTCGGGATGTTGAAAGACATGGGCGTGGCGCTGGTGAACGTGACGTGTGGCAGTCCCTATTATTCGCCGCACCTTCAACGGCCGGCCATCTTTCCTCCCAGCGACGGTTATCAGCCGCCGGAAGATCCGCTGGTGGGCGCTGCGCGGATGATTGCCGCCGCAAGAAGTTGCAAAGCCGCCTTTCCGACGTGGCCGATGGTCGGCAGCGGTTTTTCGTATCTGCAGGATTACCTGCCACACGTCGCGCAGGCCGTCGTGCGGGCAGGTTGGACCGATTTCGTCGGCCTCGGCCGCATGGTGCTCTCGTATCCGGATTTGCCTGCCGACGCGCTCGTGCACGGACGTATCGTTCGCAAGCACGTCTGCCGCACGTTCAGCGACTGTACCACGGCGCCGCGCAACGGACTTATCTCCGGCTGCTACCCACTCGACGATTACTATAAGCACTCGCCCGAAGCGCAAGAATTGGCGGCGGCGAAAAATGAAAGACGTGATCGACGGTAGGGTGGGCGCCAGCGAGCGGGAAATGGACGCCCGCCGCGGCACTTTGCCGGTGCGGGTTTCGTTCGCCGCTCGGCGTTGACGGCGGACAGGAACGATATTATATTCGCCCATACGTATGGCATCCATTGCAACTGACTCTCTGAAAGCATCCAGCCAACTGCTCAAGGCATTAGCCGACCCGGTGCGGCTGCGCATTCTGCACCTGCTGTTCGAAGCGGACGAAGTCTGCGTCTGCCACTTGCACGAGGCGTTGGAGTTGCCGCAGCCGACGGTTTCGCGGCACCTGGCATATCTTCGCAAGCGCGGCTTCGTTGCAGGCCGAAAGGAAGGACTGTGGGTGTATTATCGCCTGGCAAAGCCATCGACCAACCTGCACCGCGGAATGATGGTCTGCCTGCGGTCCTCCCTCGGCGATCTGGACGAGCTGCGCCACGACCGTGAACGCTTGAAGCAATTGGCCCCCTGTTCCCTTCGCTAATGAGCTAGCGACTTTTTTTACACAAGTATATTCGTTTGAGCGTATGTACTTCGCCCTTTCCAGTCGATCAATTGAGGACGCAACATGAGCAAGAAGCATGGATTTCCGCTGTCTGTCTTTTGTTTGATGGCTGTTGCC
>DASSFG010000825.1:0-11326 GCA_035694685.1 Pirellulales bacterium | reverse complement strand
GTCGCTGGCCGGGCCAATTTGCCCGCGATTGCCGGCGGCCTGTTCGGGCGCCATATAGCTGGGCGTGCCCAGTACGGCGCCCGAGCGCGTTAATTCGCCGTCGGCCGACACCTGCTTGGCCAGGCCAAAGTCACTGACGTGTGCCCGACCCTCGTGGTCGATCAGAATGTTCGACGGCTTCAAGTCGCGGTGCAAGATGCCGCGCTCGTGGGCAAACTGAATGGCCCGACAAACCGGCACGAGCAGCTCCGCCGCATCACGGTCGGAGAGTGGCCCTGCGGCCAGCCGCTTGCCGAGCGTCGTGCCCTCGATGTACTTCATCGCAAAATACGGCTGGCCTTCGCACTCGCCCACTTCGTACACCGGCACGATATGCGGGTGCTCCAGCCGCGCGGCGGCCTCCGCCTCGGAGCGGAAACGGGCCACGTCGACGCTCGACGCCAGATCGCCCCGCAAGATCATCTTCACAGCCACGATGCGTCCCAGACTGCGCTGCCGGGCCATGTAGACGACGCCCATTCCACCGCGGCCCAACTCGGCCAAAAGCTCGAAGTCGCCGAAGTCGCGAGGCAGCTCGCCGGCCGGAGGCCGCGTCATGGAATCGAGTGGCTCTCGCGACCAATGCGAGTGCTCCGACAAGCCAACCGCGACTCCCTCGGCCACTTGCACGGCCGCCCATAACTCTCGCAACTCAGCCGAAAGCTCGGGGTGTTCACGGCCCAGCGCCGCCACGTCGACCTGACGGCCCGCGCGCAGTTCGTCGGTCAGATAAAGCAGCAGCCGGGCCAGGGCTTCGTCGCGTTCAGAAGAGCGAGCGGCGGTCGCTTCAGGCAAGACAGGCATGCTACCGAGAGTCTGTGCGAGAGTTTTAGCCACCCAGGGCGTCGAGCATCGCTTCCGAAGGCATCGAAATGAACTCGTGCTTGGTGACCTGCCATTGTGCCTCGCCCGATCCAATGTCGGGAGTGCGCGTACAGCCCAACCTGACAAAGAACGAGCTAGCGCGCGGGCCTTCGCCCGCCGTAATGACGTAAACGTCGCGAACACCTTCGCTAGTCACGTCGGACCACACTTCCTCGTGCTGATAGAGACGCACCCGCGCTCGCTTGCCGAGCTTTAAGATCAGGCTCACGGGCGGCTCTTGTGTAAATCGTCGCATCGACGCATGCGCCAAGTCTGAGCGATTATCGTCCATCATCAACTCGCGGGATGGATTAGCCCGCCCGGCCCGCGTGGTCGGATACTGCGTCAGCCGGTAGGCCGCGTCGGGGTGGTTTTCGCGCAGCGCCGTGAAGAACTCGTCGGCAATCGCCACGGCTTCGGCACGCAATGCCCTGCGATGTAAGCCGTATTGCAGGGGAGCAGAGATGCCGCAGATCAGCGAACATGCCAAGCCGATCAAGGCGGCTTTCCATCCGACCTGCGGCGGAGACGCCAAGGCGAGTTGCCGCAGCGCATACACATTGACCAAAATGCCTGCCAGGGGCGCCAGCAACAGCAAGGGATGGACGAATGCGACAACGGAAAACAGCCCGAGAAGCAAGCCGATCAACGCGGACCCGCAGACCGCCTTGTAGTCTTGCAAGTTCTCTTCCGGATCGAGCCGTTGGGCCGATAGCGGCGACGAAAAAAGTGCCATAAGTTCAACCGTAATGAGCCGGCCGTGCGGTGTCAATTGACCGCGTCTGAATGCGAGTTTAACGGCGGACGCCTAAAGGTTGTAGGGCGCGTGCGTCACCAACCGAATGTAGATTTTGAGGCATTGCGCTTTCACCGGCTTCGTTGTCAACCGTTGCAGCACTATCAACGTTAAACACATGCCTAGGCGGCGACGATTTCGATGGCTGTGGGCACTTGCCATTTTGTCGAGCGTCTCGGCGATCGGCTTCTTCGCCACGTGGCGCGGGGCCGAAACCGCGCCCGATTCGTCGCCTCCGGCCTCGAAAACGCCCGTTAGTCTTGGTCCGTTGCCACTGGCCTTGCACGACGAACCGGTACAACCCGCACACTTGTCGGGGCAAATCGAGTCGGCCGGCATTGAGAATCGCAGAGTGGATCCTCTCTCGGGCGGAGCCGAGGCCGAGAGCAGTGGAACGACGTGCGAACCGCCGCCGCTGGGCGATGATCCATGGCGGCCTTCGGCACGCATGGCTTCCTACCAAAGCCCGTCCAACGACGAGCCAGCTTCGATTCCCGCCCCACGATCCGCGGCGACCGCGGCTCGGCCCGAGCCATCTCCGACACCCGTCTACGCTTCGCACCGTATCGTTGACGGTGACACACTCTCGGGCCTGGCCGCTCGCTATTTAGGCTCAAGCAAGCGGTTTAACGAGATTTTCGAGGCCAATCGAGACCGGCTGCCCAGCCCCGATTTGCTGCCGATTGGGGTCGTTTTGCGCATTCCAACCGAGTCAGCCAAGGGAGCCCCAATGGCGGGCGAAACCAAGTGACCGAGGCTTAACGGAAAGTCAGCATGCTCTGCCGGCGTGCATCTTGCGTGTATCGCAGGGATTTATGACAATACCCTTGTCGGGGTCTGGAATGATGTTGCCACGCCCCAATCAGGTCGGGGCGGTTCTCTTGTCGTTGACTGCACTTTCAGGAGCGATGCCGTGAGCACTGCCGATCACTTGAAGCACCGTTGGCAAGATTGGACCGGAGATGACGAGTCGCCGCTCGAAGGCGATACGCCGGCCTGGATTGTCAGCTTTTTGGTTCACTTTGGCGTCCTCGTCGCCTTGGCGATTCTCTGCCAATATCGGCCCAAGCAGGAGCAGACGCTCACCGTCACGCCGCTCGACACTCAGGAGGTGGAGCAGGTCACCGAAAACCTGACAAACTTCGAGAACGATCAAACGATGGAAGTCGGTGCTGCCAGCCTGGCGGGCAGTGAATCGGCCATGGCCATGGCTGAAAGCCTGGCCGAAGAATCGATGATCAGCAGCGAGGCGCTGACAAGCGACTCGACCGAGGTGCAGGTTCCGGTGTTGGAAGATCTCTCGTCGGCGCCGCTAGTGAGCGAGAGTCTCGTGGTGAAGGGCTCCGCTGGCGTCGGCACCACCGGCGCCGAGGGCGCGGTCGACCGACTCACGGAAGAAATTGCCGAATCGCTCGAAGACCGCCGCACGCTCATCGTGTGGGTGCTCGACCAATCCTTGAGCATGCAGCCGCAGCGCAAGGCAATCGTTGATCGACTCGACCGCATCTACAAGGAGCTCGGCATTGCCGACCAGCGAGATTCCTATAGCGGACGCAACAATGCGCCGCTCTTGGCTTCCGTCGTGGCGTTTGGCAAGACCGTCAGCTTCCGCACGCCCGAGCCGACGGACGACGTGGAAGAAATCAAGCAGGCCATCAACAGTATCGAGAACGATCCGTCTGGCGTGGAGGCGACTTTCACGGCCGTGGGCATGGTGGCGAAGAAGTTCCAGAACTTCCGCACCCAGGCGCCGCGCCGCAACGTCATGATCATCGTCTTCAGCGACGAAGTGGGCGACGACGCAGAACAGCAGATGGACAACACGCTCTCGCTCTGCCGGCGATATGAAATGCCAGTCTACGTGGTGGGCATTCCTGCGCCGTTTGCCCGGCGAGACATCGAAGTGCGGTACGTCGACCCCGATCCGAAGTTCGACCAGACCGCGCGTTGGATACCCGTGCGGCAAGGACCGGAATCGCTCTTTCCTGAAGGCGTGCAGTTGGCCTTCGCGCAAGGCAATGAAGACCTGAACCATCTCGATTCGGGCTTTGGCCCCTTCGCGCTCACGCGGCTCTGTTTTGAGACGGGCGGCATCTATTTTACCGTACATCCGAACCGCAGCAGCACGGGCAGGCGGCACAGCGAAGTGGCCAACATGTCGGCCCGGCTCGACCACTTCTTTGATTCGACCATTATGCGCACGTATCAGCCCGACTACGTGTCGGTGAAGGAGTACGAGCAGAAGCTGGCACACAACAAGGCGCGGTCGGCATTGGTCCAAGCGGCGCGGGAGTCGCAAATTCAGCCTATGGACAACCCGCGGCTGGAATTCCCCAAGACCGACGAGGCCGGCTTCAAGCGAACGCTCGATGAAGCCCAGAAAGACGCTGCCAAGCTCGGACCAAAGGTCGATCGGCTCTATCAAATCCTGAAGGATGGTGAGAAGGACCGGGGCAAACTAACGGAGCCCCGTTGGCAGGCGGGCTACGACCTGGCGATGGGACGCGTGCTGGCGGTCAAAGTTCGCACGGAGGCCTACAACGCCATGCTGGCCAAAGCCAAGGGCGGATTGAAGTTTCAGAATCCCGACAGCGACACGTTCGTGCTCGAACCGGCCAACGACATCAGCGTGGGCAGCGCCGTCGAAAAGATGGCCAAGCAGGCCCGCGAATATTTAAGCCGGGTGGTTCAGCAGCATGAGGGTACTCCCTGGGCCTTGCTGGCCGAGCGTGAATTGAAAGACCCCATTGGCTGGAAATGGGGCGAAAAGTCGCTGAAGCTCGAGCAACAGAGGCGCATGGCGGCCGGCAACGGCAACAATGCCCCCAACAAAGACGCTCTCAAGAAGCTCGAGAAGCCCAAGCCTAAACGCGAGGACGTGAAGCTCTAAGCCGCCTGTCTCATTGCGCTCGCGAGCTTGCGGGAAATACGCGCGGGCAATTGGAGGATGGCCTTCCTAGGCCGTCACGGGTTCGGGTGGCACTGTGGTCGCGCACAGTTCTTTAGTGCCGAACTTCCGCTTTTGCTCGGCAAGTGGTTCTGCTATATTTTCTCTTGCAGAACGGTGGGTGTTCCCACGCGGCTGCCATTCAGGCGCTGTCGCCAAGAGGCTAAGGCAGCGGATTGCAAATCCGCCATCGTGGGTTCGACTCCCACCAGCGCCTCTGACGGGGCGAAGGACTTTCGGCGATTGAAACGGGGCACAAACCTATGCCTGTCGCAAACAACGATTCGGCCGTCGCCACTTTTGCCTTTACGATAATTCTTGATGGCCTGGACGACATCAATGAAGACTTAGCGAACCGGCTGTTTGAGGCTGGCTGCGATGACGCGATGCTCGGTTGTTGCGATGGCGTGGTTTCACTCGAATTCGACCGCGACTCGGATTCGCTCGGCGAGGCAGTGAAGACAGCGTTAAGGGATATACAAGCGGCCGGCTGCTCACCTGCAGAAATCCGATTCAGCGATGGCGCCACAGACGGTCCGAACACCTAAGACATCCGCTGTCGAACGGTCGTTACAACGAGCGAAGGCGCGGTAGCGGATTACTTTCGTTGCTTCCGTTTGCCAGCCGATCGCGTCTTGCGTCGCGCTGCCTCTGCTTCACCGTCATCCAACGCGCGGCACAGCTTGTCGAAGGTGGCCAGGCTGGGTGACCGTTTCGCCTGTTCAATGCGGTTCAGAGTTTCCGCGGGCACGCCAGCGCGGCGGGCCAGCTCAGCTTGCGACCAGCCCAACGTGCGGCGGGCGCGAATCATGTCGCGGCCCATGATCGCCCGCATGGTCTCCATCGCCGGATAATTGCCGTCTTCGGCCGCGGGCGGCAGTTCCGGTTCCGGCGTTTCACCGGCCAGTCGCAGAAGTTCGGCCTTGGGCACCAGCACAAACTCTTGGCCGGCCACAGTGATCGTTTGCAAGTTTGCGAGGTCAATTATCATCGTCATAAGACCCAGTTTGTTCTGCTTGTGGCCGCGTGGAACGCGCCGTCTATCGTTACGAATCCGCATGCCGTTAGTATAGCGTCAGCGTGGATAACCTGTCGTACTTCCGCTTCTCCACCCAACCGCAAATGACACGATCGCCGAGACCTTGTTGCCCACCGCCCGTGCCAATAAAATGAGCCAACGACTCCTCCCGTCGGCCCGTGAGAAAATGGCTACATTTATCACCCTCAAATTAGGTCGCGACAGCGGTTATCCCGGCACGCTGTTTCTCAATCTGGACGACGTGCAAACCGTGCACGTTTCCGAAGACGGCAGCTCGATTCGCGTAGGACTGCGTGGCAGCGACAAGCAGTGGACGTTGACCGGTGAGAACGTCATGAAGGTCTTGCACGCCATCGAGCAGCACCTGCCTTCGGCCGAACGGTAAATAGAATTCCGTCCTCGATGCTGCTGTCAGCGAGGCTTCATCGCGCGTCGCTTTGCGCCGTCTTGTGATCTGCTGAGAGCAGCGGCCTGCCCATTGCGACGATGCTCGTCGAGAAGCTGTTTGAGCGATGAACGGCCCGGCATGCCGCGCAGTCCGAGACGTAAGGCATTGTCGACGCTGAGCCAATTGTCGGTGGGCGATTCTTCGATCGCTCCTGAGCGCACTTGCGGCCAGGCGCCGGTGCGGCGGTAGTGGGCGTCGGCCCAGCGGAGAATCTGCTCGGTCGAGAATTTTGCAATGGAATGGACGTTGCGTACGCCGCGGTATTTGGCCCACAGCTTGCCCAGTGCGAGCCCTTTCGGCAGGCCACGAGCGCCTTTTCGCAAGGCAACGTCGATGGTGCACCAACTTTCCCGTGGTGCCTCGGGAACTTTTCCGGAGGTTTGCTTCGGCCAATGGCCGGTGCGGGCGTGATGCGCGTCGGCCCAGGCGAGGATGTTCTCAATCGTAAGCGGCGGACGGCGCCGCACTTTCGGCAGCACGCCTCGCTCGCGCTTGAGCAGTCGCGCCAGGGACAAGCCCCCGCGCAGACCGCGGCTGCCCTTGCGGAGCGACTTGCAGACCACCGCCCACGTTTCGTCGGGCATTTCCGCAATGGGTCCGGAATGGTCGTTGGGCCACATTCCGGTGCGGCGATGATAGGCGTCGGCCCAGTCGAGAATGAGCGTTCGGCTGAACTTCGGCCGATCGAGACGGTTGCGCACCCCGCGGCGCTCGGCCAGTAGCCGCGGCAACGACGATCCGCGCGGCAAACCGCGATGGCCCTGGGATAGGGCGACGTTCACCGCCGACCAGTTTTCACCCAAGGCGTCTTCCACCTGCCCGCTGTTCCTGGTAGGCCAGACGCCATGTCGTTCGAAATGTGCATCCGCCCAGACAAGAATCTGCTTGACGGTCAAGTCGGGCAACTCCTGGATGTTGCGCACTCCGCGGTGCTCCGCGAACAGTTTCGCCAGCGAAGTGCCCCTATTCAGGCCCCGTTTGCCGTCGTGGAGCGCGATTTGCACCGTGTTCCACGTTTCGCCCGGCACTTCGGGAATGGGGCCCGAGGTGACCTTGGGCCACTTCCCGGTTCGTTCGTGATAAGCGTCGGCCCAGCCAAGGATCTGTTTGATCGCCAGCGGCGGCTGACGGCGCTCCTTGAGCGGAACGCCGCGGCAGCGATACAGCAATCGCGGCAGCGACGAACCGCCTTTTAAACCGCGCCTTCCATTGCGCAAAGCCTTGTCGACGGCCCGCCACGTTTCCCCTCGGGCATTTTGGACCGGGCCGCTCTCGTGTGTGGGCCACATGCCCGTCCGTTTATAATGCGCGTCGGCCCAGGCCAAGATGCGGTGGAGCTCGAGCGGCCGCAGCGAGCCCTTATTGCGACGTCCTCGCTGCGCCGCCAGCAGTTTTGCCAGCGACGACCCGCCTCGCAGCCCGCGCAGTCCTTTGCCCAAGGCCATGTCGACGGCCATCCACGTTTCTCCGGGAGCGTCGCCGATCGGGCCGTCCTGCCTCGCCGGCCAACGTCCATGCCGCTTAAAAAAAGCGTCCGCCCAGCCGAGAATCTGATCGACCGTGTAGGGCGGCAGTGCCTTACGATTGCGCACCCCGCGGAAACGGGCGAGCAGCCGGGCCAGTGAATCGCCGCGCGGCAGCCCGCGCAGCCCGATCCGCAGCGCAGTGTCGATGCCGAACCAGTTTTCCTCTAAGGTCCCGCGCACCCGACCGCTGTCTTTGCGCGGCCAATGGCCGGTTTCTTCGTGGTGCGCGTCGGCCCAGGCCAGGATTTGTGTAATATAGAGGGGAGGTTTGCGCCAGCGGCGGGCCTTGACCGCCTTGCGTTGTGCAGCTCGTCGAGTTCCGATGGGCATGGCAGAGGAGTGGGTTGGTGGTATGACTGACGATCTGATTCTAGCCAGCAGCTCGCCACGGCGCAAGGATCTGCTGGCAGAGGCCGGCTATCAGTTTACGGTGGTGGCGCCGAGCCAATCGGCTGAATGTGGCCTCTGTAGTGGCGAAACGCCGCCGGAATTGGTCGGCCGGCTGGCTTATCAAAAGGCGGCCGACGTCGCCGGCCGCATCGAGCGCGGATTGGTGCTGGGTTGTGACACTGTAGCCGAATGTGCCGGACAAATCCTGGGCAAACCGGCCGACGAACGCCACGCCCGGCAGATGCTCGAGTTGTTGAGCGGGCGCGAGCACCATGTCTACAGCGGCGTCTGCCTGTGGCGCGTGCCAGGCGGCGAGCCACTCGTGGAAGTCGACCGCACCACGCTGGTCATGCGGGAGCTTTCGCAGCCGGAACTGGACGACTATTTGAAAAGCGGTCGGTGGGAGGGAAAAGCGGGCGCGTTTGGGTTGCAAGACCGTTTGGGTTGGCTGAAGATTGTCGAGGGGAGTGAATCGAACGTGGTTGGCCTGCCCTTGGAGCGCCTGGCCAAAATGCTCGCGCTCTATATCGATCGCCGATGAGGCAGCGGAGAGGTAGTGCCCCAACGTAAATCAGTAAATCAAGCGTCTCCCCGAGCAGGCGGTGTCAGCTTATGTCAGGGCCGTACAAGATCTGCGAGTGCTGACGGCCGGGTTCAAGCAAAACCAGCGTGCCTGAGTCGGTCAGCTCGACGATGCAGTTGGGCGTGCCGGCGGCGTGGCGGGCAAGAATTGCTTCCATCGCTTGCACTGCGGCCACGGTTTGGCGGTCGGCGGAAAGGTCGTTGTAGGTGAGCTTCCGCACGCTTTGAAGTCGCTGGCCGCGCTCGCTCGCTGGGCCGCCGAACTCGACGCGCGCCACCTCGCGCACGAACCGCTCGATGGCCTCCACCCCATAACCGCGCTGCGACCGTTCGCCCCACGGCTCCAGAAACGTACCGTTGTAATGGTTGTTCATGGTGATCTTGCGCGCCAGCGGCGTACGACCCTCGATCGTACACTCCACGCCTCGCTTGCGGCTGTGAGCGTTCCACACTCCGTTGTCAAAACGGAACTGCACCTCCTGCTCTACATAGCCGGGAAAGTTGTCGGGAGTTACCCAACTCGTATGAATGTCGAATGCCGCTTCACGGCCGTCGTCGTATTGATAAACGAGGCGAAGCTGCACGGAATCCCAGGTCGGGCCATCAGCAGGTCCGACGAGTCCCCGCTGGCCGGTGCAAGCCACGCTTTTCAGCCGGCCGCCGAAGGTGAAGTCGATGAGCTTGATGTAGTGTACGGCCACGTAGGTGCCCGGATTTCGGCCGCGAATCCACTCGGCAAACTGTCCGCCGGAAATCGCCTTCGGCTCCAGCAGAGAGCAGTAGCCGTGGTTGACATGTCTCAACTCGCCGTCGGCCACCAACGTGCGCAGCTTCTTGTGGTCGGGGTCGAGCAGTTTGTGATATACGACTTTGGCCAGCACGTTGTTTTGCCTCGCCAGACGGTCAAGCTCATCGAGCTCGGCCAACGAGAGCACCGACGGTTTTTCGACGAGCAGGTGCTTGCCGGCCGCAAGCACCGCCTGGGCCGCCTCGAAATGCCGATCGTCGGGCGTGGCCACGCAGACGAAATCGACGTCGGTTTTGAGCAACTGCGCGACGGCATCCGCCCCGCGAAAACTCTGAAACTGGGCGATACGATCGCCGGCAGCCCGGGCATAAGCATCGGCACGGCTGCCGGTGCGGCTGGCGACTGCCACCAGCGGCACGCGGCAAACTCCGCAGTCCGGCTCGTAAAGTCCGGTCGCGTGCGCGTGCTCGAAGAATGGCCGGTACGTTTCATCGAAAATCATGCCCAGCCCGACCATGCCGGCGCGGAGGATGAGCGGAGACTGCGTTGTAGGCGAGTTGATCATTTCGAGAGCTGATGGTTCGACAGCGAAAAGCTGCGCACGCGTTGGCCGGCGTCGGAGGAGCTGGTCACGGTGTGGCTGAGCGGTAAATCGAAGTCGCCGACTTTCGTCCAGCGGTCGTCGATGGCTTCGCTGCGAAGCAGGCGGCCGGTGGCGTCGTCCCAGTAGTGAACGGTATAACTGCGCGGCAAGAATTTGCCGTCGGCCGTTTGCTCGTTGTCGAGCACCGTGATCGTCATGTTCTCGCGACCCATCGCTCGATTGACAACGCTGATCTGGCGGTCTTTCACGCGGTAGCTCGAGGCAAATCCGCCGCCATCGAAGATCAAAAGTCTTCCCAGCGGATGCGCGTCGTTCTCGTCGTCGCCGAACCAGAGCCGCGGATGCTCACCCGATCGTCGGTCGGACGCCGCGCGGTGCATGGCGATCGAGGTGAGCTGGTCTTCGGCCCATTCGTGCGTGGCCTCGTCGTCGCTCGCCAGCGTGACGCTGCCATCGGCGCCCACCTTGACCTTGCCCGAGAACTCCCGGCCATCGACTGCGCCGGCGACGTCAGCCTGAAATCCATGAAAGCCGCGCCACTGGGCGCGGGCCGCGATGGCCTCCTCAAAGAGCTCAACCGCTTGCTTGTCGGGCCCGGAATGCACAAGCGGCCAGGCAAAAGAGAACGTGGCAAATTGGCGAATTTCGTCGTAGCTGCGGCCGTCCTGCTCTCCGGCCGTCGGCAATACGTGTCTGACGTAAACCGACCAGGTTCCCGATGAGACCGGCGACCAGCTCGCCCGGCCGTTGGCGTCGGCGGTGATTTCTTCATCGGTCAGATCGCTGCCGACGACATGGAACACGGCGCCGGGCAGCGGACGGCCCTCGGCCAGGGCGACGAGCTCGACTGACTTGTCGCCAAAGGTAGCCATGATCTCCAATGGCGTCTGGGGGCGCCGCTGAAGGCGATTGAGCTCCTCAGGCTCGCCGGCCACAGCCTTAGGATAGTAGCGCAGCAGAAACGGCGGTTCGCCCGGTCGGGCAAGTACCCCATATTCGCAGACACCGACGACGGCCAGGCTGCCGCTGGCCGGCAGGTGAGCCCGTAAGCGGTCGCTGGCTTTACGCACTTCAAGCGGTTCGAACTCGCCCGGCGTCGATTGCCGCCAGAGCCTGGCGTGGGCCACCTTGTCGAGGAAGCGCGGGTCGCCGGCGGTGGCCCGCTCGCTGAAATAGACCTCGGCCGCGCGGCCGCCCTCGGCGGGCGGCGTAATGCGAATGAACAAGAAATGCGCGCTCGCCGTGCTCGGCGCCAGTGTGAGCATCAGCATCCAGAACGTAACGACGCCGACGGAACGACAACAACTTTGCATGGCGGAAATCTCCGTTGCGCCGAAAGCTCA
>DASSFG010000824.1:0-16815 GCA_035694685.1 Pirellulales bacterium | reverse complement strand
GCCCGCATGCAACTCGTCGTCACTGGCTACTATGCCGGGGGCGGAGTGCAAGATCTGACGCGGGCCTCGCAATTCTTGTCTACCAGTGAGCAGATTGCCAAACTGTCAGGCAGCGCCGTGCTGCCGGTCGCCAACGGCAATGCCGACGTGTTGGTTCACGTTGCTGGTCAAGAAGTAAGAGTGCCGGTGGAGGTCGTCGGACAAGAAACGCCCGAGCGCGTCAGCTTCAACTACGGCACGCTGGCAGCCCTCTCCAAGCAAGGCTGCAATCAAGGCGCCTGCCATGGTTCGCCCAGCGGCAAAGGCGGCTTCCGGCTCTCGTTGCGGGCCTACGATGCCGCCCTCGATCAGGTAACGCTCGTGCGTGAGGTTGAGGGCCGTCGCACCAACACGATGGAACCGGAGAAGAGCCTGCTCTTGCAGAAGCCGCTGATGCAGGTGGCTCACGGCGGCGGCCAGCGCCTGAAGGTGGGCGACCCGTGTTACACGCTGCTGCGCGATTGGATCGCTCAAGGTTGCCAATTTGATGCTGCCGACGCGCCTACCTGCGTGAAGGTCGACGTCTATCCGCGACAGCGTATTCTGCACCGGCCGGCCCATACGCAGCAGATGCAAGTGCTGGCTCACTTTTCCGACGGCTCGGTGCGCGACATCACCCAGCTTGCCTCGTACTCCAGCTCGGACGACGCCGTGGCCTCCGTCGATGCCGGCGGACTGGTAGTCGGCAACGACCGTGGCGAGGCGGCCATCCTGGTCCGCTACCTCGATAAAATCGAGACGGCCTACATGATGTTCCTCAAAGACGTGCCCGGCTTTGCCTGGAACAATCCGCCCGAGAACAACTACGTCGACAAGTTCGTCTTTGAGAAGCTCAAGCAACTGCAGATTCTGCCGTCGGACGTTTGCACCGACGAGGAGTTCGTGCGGCGAGTGTTTTTGGACGTGATTGGCGAACTGCCGACGGTCGCCGAAAGCCAGGCGTTTCTGGCCGACGCCGATCCGAACAAGCGGGCGAAGCTGATTGACTCCCTGCTAGAACGGCCTGAATTTGCCGACTTCTGGGCCTTAAAATGGGCCGACCTGCTGCGGATGCGAAACAACAAGGTAACCGCCACCGGCGTGCCTAAGTTTCACCACTGGGTGAAGCAAGCCTGGCGCACCAACATGCCTTACGATGAATTTGCCCGTGAACTGCTCATGGCCGACGGCAGTACGTTCGACAACCCGCCGGCCAACTATTTCCGCACGGCGACGGACACCAACGACTGCACGGAAACGACGTCTCAGCTCTTTCTCGGCATTCGCATTCAGTGCGCCAAGTGTCACAATCATCCGTTCGAGCGCTGGACGCAAGACAACTATTACGGCATCGGGGCTTTCTTCAATCGCGTGCAGCGCAAGCAAAGCCCGCGGCCCGAGGAGTTGGTCGTGTGGGTTGCCCGTGGCGGCGAGGTGACGCAGCCGCGCACCGGCAAGCAGATGAAGCCCTGGCTGCCCTTGTCGGGCGACGCCGAGCTGCCGGGCGAAGCCGATCGGCGTCAGGCGTTTGTCGATTGGCTCGTGCGGCCCGACAATCCGTTCTTTGCCAAGGTCGAAGTCAACCGCTTGTGGGGCCACTTGCTGGGGCGCGGCATCGTCGAGCCCGTGGATGACTTCCGCGATTCGAACCCGCCCGCCAGCGCGGCCCTGCTCGACGCCCTGGCCAAGGACTTCGTCGATCATCATTTCGACCGTAAATACATCCTGCGCACCATTCTCAACAGCCGCACCTATCAGCTCAGCTCGCGGAAGAACGATTTCAACCAGAGCGACGCGAAGTACTTTTCGCACGCCCGCACGCGGTTGTTGTCGGCCGAGCAGTTGCTCGACGCCATCTGCCAGGTGACGAGCGTGGCCGAGAAGTTTGCCGGGCTGCCGCTGGGCACGCGGGCCACGCAGTTGCCCAGCCCTGATGTCGATAATTACTTCCTCAAGGTGTTCGGCCAGCCGGCCCGCGAGACCGCCTGCCAATGCGAGCGGTCGAGCGATTCGAACCTCTCGCAGGCACTGCAGATGATCAACGGGCCGTTGGTGCATGGCAAGGTGCGCGATGAGAACAACCGCTTCCGGCAATTGCTCAATGCCGGCAAAACGAACGAAGAGGTTGTCACCGAGTTGTATTTGGCGGCCTTCGCCCGCAAGCCAAGCGAGCATGAGATGTCGATCGCCGTGAATCACGTCACCATGAGTGGCGACCAGGTCCGCGGCCTGGAAGACGTCTGTTGGGCCCTGCTCAACGCCAATGAGTTTTTGTTCCAACACTAAGGGGCGGCACTTGCAATCGTTCGTTTAACCGGCCGCCAGCGGCGCCCGCGGACGTTCAAATTGCGTCCGGTCTGCCCCGTCTGCCAACAGCGTTGAAATCGCAACCCTCGCGGGCGCCGCTGGCGGCCGGTTAAACGAGTGGACGCTAAATCCAAAATCCCCAATCCAAAAATCCCAAAATGCACAGCTTCGTCCGCACAGCTCTCGTCACATTGCTCGCCGTCACCTGCTCGTCGGCCGCCGCTCAAGACCAGCCCGCGCCCGTCAGCTTTTCCAAGGACATCGCGCCCATCCTGCTGAAGAACTGCCAGGCGTGTCACGGGCAAAACGACTCGAAAGGCGGCTTTCAGCTTTTCAATTACACGACGCTCATGAAAGCCGGCGATTCCAGCTCGGCTTCTGTAACGCCCGGCAAGCCCGACGAAAGCGAGGTCCTCAAGCTAATCAGCTCGCCAGAGAAAGAAGAGCGGATGCCCAAGGACGCCGAACCCTTGCCGGCCGACAAGATCGCCCTGGTGAAGAAGTGGATCGAAGAAGGGGCCAAGTACGATGGATCCGATCCGAACGCCACGCTCGCTTCGATCGTGCCGAAAGAACCGCGGCCCACGGCACCGGCAGCCTATCCGCGGCCAATCCTGGTCACCGCATTGGCTTTCCGGCCCGACGGTCAGGAGCTGGCCGTCAGCGGCTATTATGAAATCACCATCTGGAACCCGACGACAGGCGCGCTCGTGCGCCGCATCGGCAACATCGACCAGCGTACCTTTGCCCTGGCTTATAACAACGAGGGTACGCTCTTGGCCGCGGCCAGCGGCACGCCCGGCATCTCGGGCGAAGTGGCGCTCATCGACCCCAACCAGGGTACCGTCGTGAAGGTGCTCGGCAACATGCCGGACAACGCCCTCGACGTGCAGTTCAATCCGGCCGGCAACAAGTTGGCTGCCTGCTCGGCCGATCGTTCTATCCGCATCTACGACGTGGCCACGGGAGCGCAGGAGCGAATCATCGAAGACCATGCCGACTGGGTGATGGGCATCGCCTGGAGTCCCGACGGCGCCAAGCTCGCTTCGGCCAGCCGCGATAAGACCGCCAAGGTGTTCGATGCCGCCAAGGGTGAATCGCTGGCCACATTCCCTGGCCACCAGGAAGTGGTCTACGGCGTTTCCTTCTCGGCGGACGGCAACCAGGTTTTTACCGGCGGCGGCAACAAGGTGATTCACGTCTGGAACCCGAACGACGGCAACAAGATTGCCGACATCGGCGGGTTTGGCGGCGAGGTGTTCAAGGTCTTGGTGCGGAAGGACATGCTCTTTAGCTGCTCCGCCGACAAAACAGCCCGGCAGCACAAGACGGCCGACCGCGCTCAGGTGCGCGTCTTCAGCGGCCACACCGATTGGATTTATTCATTGGCCTACAACGAGGCCACGCAGCGGCTGGCAACCGGCAGCTTCGACGGCGAAGTGCGCGTCTGGAACCTGGCGGACGGCGCTCAGGTGGCGGCCTTTAAAGCGGCCCCCGGCTTTCCGCCCGCCACGGCCGCCAAATGACCGCCGAACGCCAACTCCAGCTCTTGCTGAGAGCCCTCGGCACGTTCGACCTGTTGGCCTGCGGCGGCGTGCTCATGCCGGACGACTGGATGGCCGCGACTCACGCCTGGCTGGGCATGGGCGATTTTCCTCGGGCGCCGGTCGTCGATTATCTGGCCCGCAGCGCCTCATTGATGTACGCCCAGCATGGGGCTGTGTTTCTGTTTCTCAGCACGGACGTGCGCCGTTTTCGTCCGCTGATTCGCTTCATGGCAGTTGTGGCCCTGTTGTCGGGCGGCATCATGCTGGCGATCGACCTGTTGGCCCGCATCCCGTTGTTTTGGACGATTATCGAGGGGCCTGGTTACATCCTGCTCGCAATCACCGTGCTCGCACTCTGCCGGCGAGTGTCCGAGTGACGAGGCGGCAATCGCTGCGCTCGCGGTAGGCACCCGGCGAGTTGACCCATTGCCAAGACCAGACGAGACTGAAGTAAGACACCAAAATCGTCTTCTGCCTGCCGTCATGTCGATTCGCTTCTTCTGTCCGCTGGGTCATCGGCTGCAAGTGCCCGACAAGCGGGCGGGCAAAAAAGGCCGCTGCCCCATGTGCGGTCAGCGCCTCATTGTGCCTGAAGCTTCCGTAGCCAAGAAAAAGCGTCACCGAACCACAGTGGGGACAAAGCAGGATAGCGGGGCCGCGGCGGCTGACGAACAATCGGCCGACGGCACGGTGCCTGCGCAGAACGCTTCGCCTCCGACCGCTTCACTGATGGACGGGCGAACGCCGGCACTCAATGAAGCCGCCGGTTCGGCGGAACCTGCCCTGGCGATTGACCCTGCGGTGCAAATAAGACCATCCATTCGGCCGCCACCGCTCGTCGTTGAATCTCCAGCAAACGCATCACCTTCGGTGGTGCTCGTTGTTCCGTCGCATCCGGCCGCTGCGCCTTCAACCAACGGCACAGTAGCGACTGCACCCGCACCCGCCGACAACTCGTCCCGGCCGCTACGGCAATTGCGCTGGTTCACATGGGCCCGCAGCGATGCGCTCGATGAGTTTGCCGTCGATGGCCCCACGCCGCGGCAGTTGGAAGTCGTCTATTGGCTGGCGTGCTTGTTGCCCTTCGCAGTGGTGTTTTGCGCTGCGCCGACGATGCCGTACCTGGAGTTCGCCGGTGCGCCCCTTTGGGCACAATTCCTGTTGTGCACCGCTTGCTTGCAACTTGCCTATGCGGCCTGGCTGGCTACGGTGCCCGATTGGAGCAGCGTGCGGGTGGGCGCGTATCTGTTTGGCGCGGTTGCGATTGTCAGTTTGCTGGCCGCCGTCGGTCTCGCCTTTGCGTCCGAAGCGTCCTTGTCGTGGGCAGGATTGGCAAACGTGCGTGCGACCGCATCCGCCTGGTGCGGATTGACGGCAGTGGTCAATGGATTCGCGAGCGCCGCTTGCCGCTGGCTCGAGCGGCGTTGGCGGGCGGGTGTCCTTTAACCGCCTTGCAATTCGCCTGGCCGGGTTGCCCGGCGATGTCGCTGAGGATACAACCGAAAGTGAATTGAACGTACGAACCTTTGTGAGCCACTCGACCATGCCCGACGTAATTGACCTGCGCAGCGATACTCTGACCAAGCCCACGCCTGGCATGCGGGCCGCCATCGCCGCCGCCGAAGTGGGCGACGACGTGTTTGGCGAAGATCCCACTGTGCTGGCGCTGGAAGAAAAAATCGCCGGGCTGCTCGGCAAAGAAAAGGCCCTCTACGTGCCCTCCGGCACGATGTCGAACCAGATCGGCGTGCGCGTGCATTGCTCGCCCGGCGACGAGTTCCTCTGCGAAACGAGTTGTCACATCTATCAGTACGAGCAAGGCGCGTTCGCCCAGCTTAGCGGGGTCGTCGCCCGCACGGTCGATGGCGAATTCGGCGTGCTGCGGCTGGAGCAGCTCGTGGGGCTGATTCGCCCGGAGAACGTGCACCACGTGCGCACCCGATTGGTCTGCCTGGAAAATACGCACAACCGCGGCGGCGGCCGAGTGCAGCCTTACGAAGAAGTCGAGCGGATTTGCTCGTGGGCGCACGCGAACGCACTGGCCACCCATCTCGACGGCGCCCGGCTATTTAATGCCGTGGTCGCCACCGGCATTGCGGCCGATCGTTGGGCCAGTCACTTCGATACCGTGAGCGTTTGCTTTTCGAAGGGACTTGGCGCCCCGGTCGGCTCGGCCCTGGCCGGACCGCGGGAATTGATCGAACGGGCACATCGGCACCGCAAGTTGTTCGGCGGGGGCATGCGTCAGGCCGGCATCATCGCGGCTGCCGCTCTTTATGCGCTGGAAAATCACATCGACCGATTGGCCGAAGACCATGCCAATGCCCGGCGGCTGGCTGATCGCATCCGCGAGATCGAGGGACTTGAGCTTCGTCCTCCGCAGGTCGACACCAACCTGGTGATTTACCGTGTCGATCCCAAGCTGGGAACGGGCGCGGAGTTTTCTGCACGGCTCAAGCGTCGCGGACTGTTAATCAGCGCCTTCGGCGGCCAATTGATGCGAGCCGTCACGCACCTCGACGTGAGCTCGGCCGACATCGAGCATGCCGGGCAAATCCTGCGCGAAGTCGCCGCCGAATCGCCCGCTGCCGTCGCTTCTGATGCGGCGCCTCGGTCGGCGTATGCACAGGCGAAGTGAGCACCTCAGCCGCTTTTCCCGCGGTCGCGCCACTTTAAGACTTGAATTGTTGGCCGCTGTTCTAGACGTTATGATGACACCAGTAATCCCTTTATGGGCGACCGTCAGCTAAGTTGGCTACCGGCGACAACGAATACCTTCAGCTAATCGAATGACATCGCACACCGTCGAACACTTGAGCCAAGCCGCCGCGGATGGAACGCCGGCTTATGTCGTTGATCCGAAGACTCAGGCTGCGTTCGTCTTGCTTTCCGTCGCTCAGTACGAGAGGGTCCGTGTCCTATTGGACGACGACGACTTTGACGTCTCGGACGCGTATCCACTCATGGACGAAGTTGCCCGTAGCGAGGGGTGGAACGATCCTGAGATGGACATCTACGATCAATTCCGCGGGCCGCGAGCATGAGCGTCCAACGCGGCGACGTGGTGCTCGTCGACTATCCATTTGCCGACGCGACAGGCTCCAAAGTACGCCCGGCGCTGGTCGTGCAGTCCGATTATAACAATGCCCGCATCGCAAACACCGTCGTGGTCATGATCACGCGCCGCAAACACATGGCGGCGTCCGAACCGACCCAGGTGCTCCTCGATCCACTTTCGCCCGATGGCCAGTCCACCGGCCTCCTGACGCTCTCTGCGATCGCCTGCGAAAACCTTTTCACGGTCAATCAACGGCGGATCATTCGGACACCTGGCAAACTGTCGGATGCGTTGATGCTTAAAGTAGATGATTCTTTGAAAACCGCGCTCGACCTGAGCTGAGCTTTGCTAACCATCGAATCCACCACCATCGAAGATACCTTCGCCGAAGCCTTTCCGATGACAGCCGCCAGGCTGATCGTGACGGCGGAAACGCCCGACTGGGCCATGACGGCGGCGCGCGAAGCGACCGGCTATGCCGCGTCGGTCATCGGCTGCGACGCGGAGGCGGGCGTCGAGCGACTGCTCCCGCCCGACGAAACGCCCGACGGCCGGCCCGGCGTCAGCCTGTTGATGTTTGCCTTCAGCCGCGACGCTTTGCAGAAAGCGGCGGTGAACCGCGTCGGGCAATGCGTGCTCACCTGCGCCACCACGGCCTGTTACAACGGCCTGCCGGTGGTGAAAGATAAGTCGATCAAGATCGGCGGCAACCTGCGGTTCTTCGGCGACGGTTATCAAAAGAGCAAGAAGCTCGACGACCGCCGTTTTTGGCGGCTGCCCGTGATGGACGGCGAGTTTACCTGCGAAGACCTGTTTGGCACGGTCAAGGGGGTGGCCGGCGGCAATTTTTTGATCCTGGGTGAAAGCCAGTCGCAAGCGCTGGCGGCGGCCGAGGCGGCAGTGGCGGCGATGCACGCTGTGCCCGGCGTGATCTTGCCGTTTCCGGGCGGCGTGGTGCGCAGCGGCAGCAAGGTGGGCAGCCGTTACAAGCAGTTGCGCGCGAGCACCAACGATGCCTATTGCCCCACGTTGCGCGGCCGCGTCGAATCGGCGTTGGGCGAGGGCGTCAACGCCGTGTATGAGATCGTGATTGACGGTCTCGACCTGGCCGCCGTCGAAGAGGCCACGCGCGTCGGCATTCGCGCCGCCTGCCGGCCCGGCGTGCTGCGCATTTCGGCCGGGAATTATGGCGGCACGCTAGGGCCGTTTCATCTGCACTTGCAGCGGTTACTGGCACCACAATAAGGCTAACCCACTGCATTGCCGGAGTTACTGCCGCATGGCTAGTCACCGCGCCGTCCCTGCCGTGCCACTCGCGATTTGGAGCAATTCGCCCAGCGTCAGAACGCGCTCTGTCGGCGCACGACGGAGGGCGATAAAAACACGCGTGTTTCCTGGCGAACTGATCGTGTCTTGGGCCAACGCGAATTTCGAGGATCGCGACAGAAGATCCAACGACTGCCGCAGCGATTTCGCTAACTCCGAAGTCGGTGGCGTCAGCCGCAAAGGCTTTAGTCGCCTGGTGACCCATCCATTACACAAAAAGATGTAGGGAACCACGTGTTCCTGATCGCCTTGGTCGCGGATCGTAATTGCCGCAAAACATTCGGCATGCGATCGCCGCCGCTCGACGACTGACTCCAGATAGTCCAGCGACAATTGGATAAGCAACTCGTCTGCGTTGCCATAGCGGTTCAGGAATTCAATCTGCGTATAGCGAGAGTAAAGGGGCAACTCGTCGAAGAATCCCGGAGCGTCGAAGAGCGAACGATCCACGAGCCGTTCTTGCTCAAGCACCGCCTCGAATTTCTCGGTTACTTCAGTTGGTAGACTCATACGTTCCAACCTGCCTCTCTCAAGAAGCGACGCTGTTCGCCGGTGAGGCCGTTTGGATGCTTCCATGTGCCATCGATGTTCACTGCCGGACTTCCCTCGCCTGGTCCAAGATGAGCGTGCCACTGCTCGCCCGATAACCGCGGAGCATCAATTCGGTGCAGTCCTCGCGGACCTTGGCCGCGTCGGACCTTCTCGGCGGCCTGACTTGGTGTCATAAATAATATGCTTCTGGACTGCTGCTAGCCACACGAATTCTTGTCAGATAAGCAAGGCTAGCGCGCAACCGCCGGGCGCCGTGCAATCACCCGATGAAAGTGCAATTGCACCTCGCGGTCGACCACGCGGCGGACGCCTTCGACCAGGCAGTGCGGCTCGTTGTCTTCCTGACCGCGGCGCACAATTTCTTCCAGCGGCAGACCAGGCGGCACTGTGAACGTCGCCTGGTGGATGATCTGGTTGCCCGCATCGAGCTCCGGCACGATGAAATGGCAGGTCGCCCCAAAGGTGAGCATGCGGGCGGCGTAGGCATCGTGATAGGGCCGCAGGCCGGGAAAGCTCGGCAACAGGCCGTGGTGCAGATTGATGATCCTGCCGCCGGCGTATTTCCAACAGCTACTGGGCGGCAGCACGCGCATGTAGCGTGCCAGAACGAGGTAGTCGATTTCGTATTCGTCGCAGAGCGACATGATGCGTTCGTCGTCGGCCACGCCTTGCTCGTCGCCCACGTCGCGCCACGGCACGCCGAACTGCTCGGCCAGCGAGCGGCAATGCGGCCGATTGCCCAGCATGAGCGCGGCTTCAGCCCTGATTCGCCCGTCTCGCAGGGCACGCAGTACCGCCAGCGCCGGCTCAGGCCGATAGGTGGTGCAGAGACAAAGCCGGGGACGTGCCGCACGTTCTTCCGGCGACCAGACGCGGATGGAAAGCTGCTTCTCGCCGCCCACCTCCTTCATTGCCTGCCGCAGGTCGGCCACGGCTTCGGCCGCCAGTTCAATGCGCAACAGCATGGCGAAGAGGCACTCTTCGTCGTGGTCGTACATTTGGATTTCGGCGATATTGGCGCCCGCCCCGGTCACGTAGTGAATGATCGGGTCGGCCAGTCCCCGGTTATCGGGCCCCACGGCGGTAATGACGACCTGCATGGCGAAAAATCTGCAAGAGAGACGTATCTTAAGGCAGCACCAGCGAAATATAGCACACGGCGAAAACGCCTTGCATCAGAAATGAACAGGCGGTATTAGAAAAACGGCCCTTGAACGTCCGTTGTCAGTTTTTCCGCAAGTGACGTCATGATTCCCAAGGACGCATCAGACTTCCGGTTCGCATAAGTCAAGTCAATCAGTTCCACATGCCCAGGGTTTTCGGGCAAGGGACGCGGTACGACGGTCAACCCGGCGTCGAGCAGTTTTGCGACGGGAAGCACCGCGATGTAATAGCCGGCCTTCCCGCTGCCACGTGCTGCTTGCTCCACCGACAGATACTTGCTCCGCGCGAATGAAAGCCCTGTGATGTCATCCGGCCGAGGGCTGAAAGCTCTTGGCGAAAGGCCACCGCTTGCAGAATACCAGCCGGTGCTGGCGGGGATGCGGCGATAAAGGGATTCATCTCTGTCGACCGGTTCAGTCCCGTCGCCTATAGACATACGGAGTTACCAGGTCCGTCCGATCAATCGGTCGTTGCGCGAATCCGGCTGCGGTCGACTAGCTGTGAGTCTTCGAAGCGGCACAGCTCAATACTCCCGTCGGCGTCGACTTCCATCGTCTGCAATTGATGTTCGCGCTGAAACTCAAAAACCACGCCCCCTTCACCGTTCGGAACGACACGGCTAGGTGGGTGCAAGGCTTGTCCTTCGAGCGAGCGAGCCAGGTTGAGCGCCACCTCCACGAGCGCAGGCGAGGGCCACTCGACGCCATCTTCGTCTCGAAGCGGCTGTTTCTGACTCCACTTGCTTAGGAGGGCCTCAATACGCTGCCATTCCGATCGCTCCCCATCTTTCTTGGCGGATTCGTTCGCGCCTGCATGTACGCCCGACGGGGCCCAGCCGAAACCTTGCACGGCCGCTGAAATGGCGTGGGCGAGATAAGAAGTTGTCATATTTTGAAGCTTTGAAGCACGGACGGTCGCGGCACACCGCGACATTGCCTTTACCTTTTTATAAGCGGCCTCAATGCCAAAGGCAACGTCGTTAAGTTGCAACTGGCCAGAGTGGTCGCTACGCTGATGTTCATTGCCGTAAAACGCTGATTGCAACTTACGAAACCATCGCCATGAAACCGCTTTCGCTTCTGGAACAACTGCTCGATCGGGCCGTAGTGGCGATTATTCGTGCGAATGATGCGAGTAAACTCGTCGACGTGGCCGAAGCGCTCGTGGCGGGCGGGGTGACGGCGATGGAGGTCACGTTCACCGTGCCGCGGGCCCCTCAGGTGCTGGAAAAAGTCGCTGACCGGCTGGGTGGCAAGATTCTACTGGGGGCGGGCACCGTGCTCGATGCCGCCACCGCGCGCATCGCCATCCTGGCCGGCGCCGAGTTCATCGTCTCGCCGGTGGTCAGCCACGAAGTCATTGCCTGCTGCCGGCGTTACAGCAAGCTCAGCCTGCCCGGCGCCTTCACGCCCACCGAAATTCTGACCGCCTGGGAAGCCGGCGCCGATATCGTCAAGGTCTTCCCCTCCGAGTTCACCGGGCCGGCGTATTTGAAGGCCGTGCGCGCCCCGTTGCCGCAGGTGCGCTTGATGCCCACTGGCGGCGTAAACCTGCAGACCGCCGCCGAATTCCTCCGCGCCGGCGCGTGCGCTCTCGGCATTGGCGGGTCGCTGGTCGAGGCCAAAGCGGTCGCCGCCGGCGATTTCGGCCGCATTGAAAACCTCGCCCGGCAATACATGGCCATCCTGCGTGAGTCCAAAGTCTAAAGTCCAAAGTCCAAAGTCCAAAAGTCGAAGAAGGCCGCGGAGCAACTACGCCCTAAGTTCTAAGACCTAAGTCCAAAGGCCTAAGACCTAAGTCGCGATGAATCGTACGCACTTCTAAAGGTACCCTCCCTTATGTCGTGTCCGCGCTGTGGGGCTGAGAGTGGCGAGCTGTTGCCCGCGTCGGGCGGACGGGCAACGTGCCGGCGCTGCGGGGCGAGCGTGTCGCTGGGCGAGCCGGAGCAGGCACTGCCGGCCGTGGTCGTGCGGAGGCGGCGCGGCCCACCGCTTCTCGCGCTCGTTTTGATCGCCTTGCTGGTGCTTGTGACCGGCGCGGGAATGGCGTTGCGCGTTTTGTTTCGCGCCTTGGAGGCCCGCATGCACCGCGCGGCGTGCGAGCAACAGTTGCACAAGCTGGCGGTGGCCCTGCAAAACTACGCCGACGAGCACAACGTCTACCCGCCGGCGGTCGTCCGCGACGCCCAGGGAAACCCTTTGCACAGTTGGCGCGTATTGATTCTGCCGCAGTTGGGTCAGGAAGAAGAGAAGCTTCACAAAGAGTACCACTACGACGAGCCTTGGAACGGCCCGCACAACCGCGAACTGGCCAGCCGCATGCCGGCGGCTTATCGTTGTCCAGAGGATCCCGGCGCGCTCGACTTTCAGACGTCGTACCTGGCCATCGTCGATGGGGCGACCGGCGACTTCGCCGCCTATCCCACCAGCGGCAGCACGGCGCCGCCCAAAAAGCCGCCGCTGACCGCTTATTTGGTCGTTGAATACGCCGAGTCGGGCGTCAACTGGATGGAGCCGCGCGACGTCACGCTCGGCGCCAACGGCCAGCCCGATCAGCCCTTGCCCGAGCAGTTTGGCTACCACGTCGGCGGCGGCGTCGCCGTCGACGCCGCCGGCGCCACCATCGTCTTACCCCACGACCAAATGGCCCGCGCCCTCGTCACGCCCCCGGCCAGTTCCAGCGGCAATTAAACTCGTTGTCTGCCGTACAGCATCGAAGCGGCAGCGTTTTACGCCGCAACCGGCGACCGAGAAAGGCGCTCACCGCTTGAGCGAAGCGCGGGCTGATGTGGTTTCCCGTTGCCGAGAACGCGATGCGGCACGCCAGGAGAACGAGGAGAACGGGATACATAATGTCGCAACCACCAGATATAATTAGCATAGCTCGCAGGAGTGCATTCTTGCTCTGCGTTCGCTTGTCGACAGACTAGTGCGGTACTTAAGGAGAACCACATGAGGGTCTACACCGTCCGGAAGTCGGAGCCGAACACCGACCGGGAATACCTGGCGTACGTGGATCTGCTTCAATCCATCGGGATCGATGTCGCCAACGTTCCGCGTACGCCTGAACCAGGAACAACCAGCCGGTGGCTTTACGTTTGGAGGAGTAAACCGCAGGCCGAACGATTCGCGCGGGAACTCGGCGAACGGCTCCGAGACCGCTCATGGAAGGTGCATGAATTTGACATGCCGGACGACCAACTGTCAGAAGAAAGGCACGGTCCGCTGGCGCCGCTGACAATTCTCTCGATCCCCACCAGCGACGGTAGAGAATTCAGACTCGAATCGGCGAGCCTGGAAAGAATCTTCTCGCACTTCCCCAACGCGCGGGTGGTTGGGAAGGTGACACTTCCCACTCAGGTGTGCGAGGATATTGAATCGCAGCACGTCCCGGACTGGAACCGCGTCATTATTCCGCTGACAGGCATTCCCGGCGAGGCAGTGGAACGCCTCGGGGGCGTGCGTATCGTAGCGACCGACGGCACTGTGCTGCACGAGCGCATTCCCGCGGAGGTCGCGCGGTAGTTCCGCGCGGCTACGAGGTGGCGCCCGATGTACTACCAGTTGGCCGGCGGGACTCGACTCTATCGCGTCACGGCTTCCGGCGTGAACTGGCCAACGCCATTGCTCGGGCTTGGGGCGTATTACACAAAGGGCGGCAGATACAACTACGCAACCCAAGCAACCGTTTACTGCGCCGAGGATCCCCTCGTTGTACTGGCTGAAGCCGCCTTTTATGAAGCGCTCGAATGGCAGGCCAAGATATCAACGCACAGGCTCAATGCCGTTGCATATCCGTTGATCTCCTCTCGTAAGTTTTGGTGCTTCTCCATCGATCCGCCACCCGCGATCATCGACGTAGAACACGCACAAGCCATCGCGTTTTTTCAGCACACCCCTCACATGCTGCTGAATCCCAGCCTCAACCCCGCGCGTGGGCCTCACGTGCCAGGTCAGCGCCCGGCTCGCGATTACTTCGGAACACAGGATCTGGCGAAGGACGTGAGAGGGCATGTGCCACCGCCAGGATCGCCGGATCCGCGCCCCGAGGGAATCAAAGCGCCTGCGATCCGAGTCAAGAGGGCGGCTGGGTATCGTGCGCACCAACTCGCTCTCTTCGTATTTGATCCAGCGGTCCATCAACCCTATCAGAATCGCTCGCAGATGCTGATGGAGTGCGACCTTGAGTTTCAGTTCCTGGAATCCGGGTCGCGGAACGCGGTCACAGCGCAAACCGTCTACATTGACTGGCACAAGCCACAGTTCCGCTTAAGCGGCGCTGGGGCGGCCGTCATCCCGGCATTCACGCTGCGACCGAAATCAAGGGTGTATCGCCCGAATATGTGGTACGACCTCGATCTGCAGTTTGCCTGAGCGGCGGGGAATGCTTGGCAGTGCCTTCCTGCTCGATGGGATTTTGCGTGGCCATAACCTGCAGTTTGCCTGAGCGGCGGGCAATGCTTGGCAGGGCTAAACGAGGATCTTGGCGGGATGACTCGCCCCGTGCCGGGCTTCTCCTTTCTGCACTGGACGCTGAGCTCGTCTTCGCCGTGGGTGCGAAGAACCGTGTTTTCCGCCGGGCGTATGATTACCTTCGGCTCGATCTGGCCACTTGTCCGTGCTGCAAGCAAAACCACTTCTCTGGCTGGCGGAAGCTCTCGTCGTTCCGCTCGACCTCGAACAGAGCTACGAACAGACTTACAGCGATCTGTGGATCGCGTGAGTCACGCGCCGGACAGATACGGGGACTAAGAATCGCTTGGTCAAAGCCCCGACGAAGCAGCCGTCATTTGAAACCCGTTGGCGTTGTTCATTGGAAAAATCGTAAGAGCATAACTGACCAAGATTTATAGAACCGCCAATAGAGGGACATTGTAACAGTTCGCGCAGCGCGCTGCGCCTTTGCCCGGCTCGCCGATCGCGATCTTTGACGTTCGACGTGGCATTCGCGCCGCGCGCGGCGCCTTTGGCTGGCCACCCGGGTCCTCTGACCGACATTGGCTTTGCGGTAGGATAAAGCCATGCCGAATCTCGCTGCCAAGTTCAGTTCCGATTATCTGACCGCCGATCACATGGCAGAGGCCCTGAAGGCTTTGCCTGCGGCTTTGATCGAACTTTTCGGCGATTGCAAATGCACCGTCCTCTATGGCTGGGGAACGCAGCTACACATTGATCTTTGGTACAAGCCAATGAGCGTCGGAACCTGCGGGATGTCATGGTTCATCGAGGAATCTCTTGATCAGCGGATATTCGTCCCCGGCGGTTCAGATCTGCTTATCAACTCGCCGGGCAACGAACTGGCAATCCTTTTCTGCCACGAGAGCGACATTCATGTAGACGGCGAGAGCCCCGACGCAATGCGACGATTTATGGCGGCTGACACGTTCCGTAATATGAGGTTCTATTCCCAAGCGGAACTAAAGCTCCAGTACCCAGAACTGGATCCATCTCGCGTTAGCGACTAACGCAATCGAAGGCCGTTCACGCCCCACCGGATGCGACACGCGTGTCGCACGGGCGGCAAAAAACGCGAGAACGGCTCGTCAAAGCCGCGTTGGCATTGGCGCAGCGCGCTGCGCCTTTCGCCGCCCCATACGCTGACCGAGATTCTTGCATCCACGCTGGCAGGCGGTATAACTGACGGCGCACGTTCCACTTGGAGTCTCGCCATGAAATGCTGCCGGTTCGCGTCGTGGGTGTTGGGACTGTCGATTGCCGTCGCCTTGCTGCTCTTCGCCGCCCTGCCGCAGCGGCAAGGCGCCGGCCACGAAGACGATGCCAAAGAAACGGAGCCACGGCCGGCCATCGAGTTGCCCGAACGGCCGATCGAGCTGATGATCGAGCTGGGCCGCGAAGATGAAGAGCAGGTCCGCTGGATCGGCGAGCTGAAGCTTTCGGAGGGGAGTGTTCTCGAAGTCGACCTGGTGCAGGCCAGCGCCGATTCCAAGGTCGAAGGGGCGACGTTCAACGTCCGCACGGCGCGGCGGAATGGCGCCAGACCCGCCCAGAACGAACGGCAAAACCGCCGCGCCCGACAGGCCGCCCGGCAACAAAACCGCGCCGCCAGACAACAGGCCCGGCAGAAGCAGCAGCAGGCGGCCACAGATCAGCCTTCAAAGAAGGATGCGGCCGGAACGGACAAAGGCAAACCAAACCAGCCGGGCAAAACCGAAAAAGAGCCGGCGCCCCCGCAGTTCCACCTGGTGCCGGTGCGGATGCGCGTGACGCTCGATGCGCCGGTTTCGGCCACGATGACGGTCAGCACGAACCGCGGCGCGTTCGAGTTCAAGCTGGAAGACGTCACGTCGGGCGACGAAGAAGAGTATCTCGACGGCCAGGCGTCCGTCAGCGGCGAACTGGCCGCCACACGGTTGACGGGCTCCAAGACGGAAGACGACTTTCCGGCGATGGCCAAGACGCCCGATGGTTCGATCTGGCTGGTTTACGTCGAGTATACACCCGGTCCGCCCTTGGTCTTCGAGCGGATTGTCGAGGGCAATTTCGACCTGCTGGAGCCGCACGGCCACGGCGACCGCATCCGCTTGATGCAGTACGACGGGCAAGCGTGGCATGCCCCGATCGACGTCACGGAAAGCGGGCTCGACGTCTGGCGGCCGGCGATCGCTGTCGACGGCCGGGGAGACGTTTGCCTCGCCTGGGCGCAATCGGTCGACGGCAATTGGGACATTTACACGCGCCGCTTCACACCGCCCGGGCGCGGCATGCCACGCGGCAAGCTCTCGGCCACGGAGCGTGTCACCGATGCACCCGATACGGATTACAACGTGCAGTTGGTGAGCGATCCGGTCGGCCAGGTTTGGGCGACCTGGCAGGCGTGGCGCGA